>JACCVQ010000146.1 GCA_013698095.1 Chloroflexota bacterium | reverse complement strand
CGCCTGCCCCGGTCGGGGCGGCGACGCGGGCGGCCGGCCTGCGGCGGCTCGCGCCGGCCCTGCCGGCGACGATTGCCCTCGTCCTGCTGTTCATCGCGCCGATGGCGTTCATGCTCGTGTTCAGCTTCTGGCGGACGAACACCAATTTCGATCTCGTCCCCGACTGGAACGTCGACAACTACACCCGCTTTTTCACCGTCCCGACCTACATACGGACGTTCCTCAAGACGATGGCCATGGCGGCAGCCGTCACCGTGGCCGGCCTCGCGACCGCGCTGCCTTTCACCTACTTCCTCGTTCGGTACGTGAGCCGCCGCTGGCAGCGCCTGATCCTGCTCGCCGTCATCGTCCCGTTCTGGACGAGTTATCTGCTGCGGGTGTACGCGTGGCAGGCAATCCTCGGCGAAAAGGGCGTCCTCAACCAGGTCCTGATGGGCCTCGGGATCCTCGACGAGCCGTCGCGGCTCTTCGTCTATAACGACGTCGCGGTGTTCATCGTCCTGCTCTACGTCTACTTCCCGTTCGCGGCCCTGGCCCTGTACGCGAGCCTCGAGAAGTTCGACTTCGGGCAGCTCCATGCGGCCCAGGACCTCGGAGCCCGCCCGGACCAGGCCTTCCGCCACATCCTCCTGCCCCAGATCCGGTCGGGGATCATCACGGCCTGCATCTTCGTGTTCATTCCGATCCTTGGCGAGTTCCTGACGCCGACGCTCGTCGGTGGCGTTCAGGGCTCGCTCATCGCGAACCTCGTCGTGAACTTTTTCCGGGGCGCCCAGATCGCGCAGGGCGCCGCCTTCGCGATCGTGATCGCGCTGTTCGTGACCGCGCTCCTCATCGTGTTCCGGAAGTACTTGAAGCTCGAGGACGTGGTTGCCCGTGGCTAGTCGCGTCGATCCGCTCGAGACGATGCCTGTCAGTCCGTTCGCCCGGCCCACCCGCTGGCTGCTGTGGGTGTGGGCCGCGGTGATGCTCGGTTTCCTCTACCTGCCGATCTTCTTCCTCGTCCTGTTCTCGTTCAACTCGCCGCGGACGCCGGGCCTGCCCATCGTCAACCTGACACTCCACTGGTACGAAGTGGCGGCCGGGAACAGCCTCCTCCTTGAAGCGGTCAAGAACTCGATCATCGTCGCCGCGGCGGTCGCGGTCCTGGCGACCACCATCGGGACGATGGCGGCGTTCCCGCTGGTGCGCGGGGGACTCCGCCATGCAGACTCGGTCCGGATCCTTGCCACGATGCCGATCATGCTGCCCGGAATCCTCCTCGGGATCGCCATGCTGATCTTCTTCCGCCGGATCCTCGACCTCGAGCTGTCCCTGCTGACCGTGATCGCCGGCCACCTCGTGTTCACGACGCCGTTTGTCGTGCTGATCGTGGCCGCCCGCCTCCAGGGCTTCGATCGACGGCTCGAGTGGGCCGCCGCCGACCTCGGGGCGAGCCCCGCCAAGGCGGTTCGCCACATCATCCTGCCCCTCATCTCACCGGCGATCGTAGCCGGCGCCCTGATCAGCGTGACCCTGTCGATCGACGAGTTCATCATCACGTTCTTCACGGTCGGCCCGCAGGTCACCCTCCCGCTCTACATCTATACCCAGGTCAAGTTCGGGGTCACGCCGGAGGTCAACGCCGTGGCCACGGTCCTCTTCGTCGTCACGATCGGCTTGCTGCTCGGCGCGGGCGTCGTCCTGCGCACCGGACGCCACCTTCTGCGACGGTCGCGAAGCTGATGCGCGCGGCGGTGTACGGCGGGGACGGCCGGCTCGGACTCGAGGATCGGCCGATGCCGCGGATCGAGCTCGACGACGACCTCCTGATCGCGGTCGAAGCCTGCGGCATCTGCGGGTCGGACCTGCAGATCCTCAATGTACCGCCCGGCCACCCCGCGACGCCGGGAACGATTCTTGGGCACGAGTTCGTCGGTCGCGTTGAAGCGATCGGTGCGGGCGTGACCGCAATCGACGTCGGTTGGCGCGTTGTGGTGGACCCTGATCCGAAGTGCGGGATCTGCCAGTCCTGTCAGGCTGGGCGACCCGCCAACTGCGAGCATATCGTGGCCCTGGGCGTGTACCGCGACGGCGGGCTCGCTTCCCACGTCATCGCCCCCGCCGCGGCCGTGTACCGGATCGCCGAGGACGTCCCGACCGCGCGGGCAGCGCTCGTGGAGCCGCTGGCCTGCGTGATCAACGGCACGAATCGGGCCGCCGTCCGCCCCGGTGAATCGGTGGTGGTCATGGGCGCCGGCACGATCGGCTGCCTGTTTGTGGCTGTCTTCGCGGCGGCGGGCGCAGGCCCGCTGATCGTCGTCGAGCCGAACCCGGTGCGGGCGGCGGTGGCTGCAGCCGTCGGAGCCGACGTCACGCTGACACCGGAGGAGTTCCAGGAGCGGCGCCAGGCCCTCCTGCCGAATGGTGCGGACGTTGTCGTCGACGCCGTCGGCAGTCTCCTTCCGGCGGCGATCGAAGCCGCCGGGATGGGTGGCCGGATCGTCCTCTTCGGGATGAACGGCGCAGCGAGGCCCGCGATCCACCAGGTGGAGATCACCGAGAAGGGCCTGACGATTCTCGGGTCGTATATCTCGAACTTCACGTTTCCGACGGCGATCCGGTTGGTCGAGGCCGGTAGTCTCGTGCTCGACCCGATCGTGACAACGGTGCTGCCACTCGACCAGGTCGTCGACGGGCTGGCAAGCTTGCGGTCAGGCGACGCAACGAAGGTCGTCATCACCCCCTGAGACTCGTCCCGATCGGCCGCCGCCGGCACCCCGGCCCTCGGTGGACGGAGCGGGCCGCTCACGGCCGCCGGGTCACGTCACGGCATCGAGTTCCGGGTTCGCGACATCCGAAGCGCGGCCACCACCGAGCACGGCTGCCATCCCCTCCGCCATCGCCCGGAACGTCCGTTGCCGAGCAAGGGCCGAGAGGCCCTGGACGTGCGGCGTCAGGACCACTGCTGGATGACGGAACAGGGGATGGCCGGCGGCGGCCGGCGGTTCCGGGTCGTAAACGTCGAGGCCGACGCCGGCGAGCCGTCCGTCGTTGAGGGCCGCATGGACGGCGTCCAGGTCGACCAGGCCGCCGCGGCCGCAGTTGACGAGGATCGAGCCGGGCCGGAAGTGGTTCAGGAGCTCGGCGCCGACCAACCCGGTGGTGTCCGCCGTGAGCGGCGCGTGGAGGCTGACAACGTCGGATCGGTGGACCAGATCCACCAGATCCGTGGCCTTGACGCCGGCGGCGCCGGCCGTGGCCGCGTCGAGCTGAGGATCGAACGCCAGGATGGACATCCCGAGCGGCCGGCAGATCGCCGACAAGCGCCGGCCGATCCGCCCGAACCCGATGATTCCAAGGGTCGCGCCGTCGACATCGCCGAACGCCATTGACTCGCGCTCGGCCCAGCGACCGTCGCGGACCAGGGCGGTGAGCTCGCCTAGCCGCTTCACCAGGTGGAGGATCATCGCAAGCGCGCCCTCGGCCACGGCATTCGTGCCTGCGCCCGGGGTGATGACGACCGGGATTCTTCGGGCGGTCGCCGCCGCGAGGTCGACGCGCTCGGTCCCGACCCCGCTTCGACCGATGACGCGCAGGTTCGGCATCGACGCGATCAGGGTGGTGTTGACGATGGTGTCGCCGCGGGCGATCAGTCCGATCGCCGCGCCGAGGACCGCGGGCGTCGCGTGCGCCGGCCCGACCGTGATCAGCGGACCGAACGGCCGGAGGATTTCGGCAACCGCATCGTCCACGGGCCCGAGGGCGATGATCGGGCCGTGCGGAAGGCCCTCACTTCGGGCGTCGCTCATCCAGCGCCCGGCGCCGGGATGACGGCTCGGAACCGGCCGACCGTCGTGCGCCCGGCCAGCGCCAGCGCGGTCGAGTCGGACCCGATCCCGATGAACGTGAAGCCGCTTTGCGCGTGGCGGATGGCGGCCTCTGCACTGGAGGCGAGGATCCCGGCGGCGATGCCCGTCGTCGCGGCGGCGCGGGCGACGCGCTCCAGCGCACCCTGGAACCGCGAGTCGTCGAACTGGCCCGGGATACCCAACGCCTGTGACAGGTCGCGCGGTCCGACGAACAGGACATCCACGTCCGGGGTTGCGGCGATGGCCTCGACCGCATCGAGGGCGGCCACGCTTTCGATCTGGACGATCGCGACGATACTGTCGCCGGCCGTCTCGAGCCGTTCCGGAGCCAGGCCGAACGCGTAGGCCCGGTTGTAGGTCGCAACCCCCCGGTCGCCGGCTGGCGGATAGCGGAGGTGGCCGATCGCGGTCCGTACCTCCTCAACCGTATCGAGACGGGGAAACATGACGCCGCAGACACCGAGGTCGAGGACGCGGCCGGCCCGGATCCGCTCGGCTGTCTCGACGCGGACGAGCGTCGGGATCCCGTGGGCGCTCGCGGCGAGCAGCTGGCCGAGCGTGGCGTCCTCGGCTCGACCGCCATGCTCGAGGTCGACCAGCAACCAGTCGAACCCGGCGACGGCGCACGCCTCGGCGGCGAGCGGGCTGCCGAGGTTGAGGAACGTTCCGATCAAGGGGCTCCGGGCGCGGACCGCCGCCCGGAACAAAGCAGGAGCCTGGGATCCGATCATCCGTGCCAGCGCTGGGCGGACAGGCCGTCCTCGTATGCCGCGCGGCTGGCGACGACCGCCGCCCGATCCGAGACCTCCGCCGAGGCCACGTCCCACCACACCCCTGATCCAGGCAAGTTCACGTCCGGGTCCGTCTCCACGACGATGACGCTCGGTCCGGCGCGATCGCGGGTTGCCAGGATCGCCGCCCGGACTTCGTCGGGGGTTGACGCCCGTGTTGCATCTGCCCCAAGCCCGCGGGCCAGCGCGACGAGGTCGAGCTGCAGCGTCGCGCCGTCCAGGGCAGCCTCCCCGAGGCGACCGCTCCGCTCGCGCAACTCGTTGCCGAAGCCGGCACCGTTGCGGAGAAGCTGGAGGCGCCGGATCACCTGGAACCCGTGGTTCTCGGCCACGACGACCGTGACGGCGAGGTGCTCCTGGAGGGCCGTCACGAGCTCCGTGGGCTGCATCAGGAACGTTCCGTCGCCGATGAGCGCGATGACGGCCCCGTCAGGCTGGGCCAGTCGGACCCCGAGCGTGGCCGGGATCTCATAGCCCATACACGAGAAGCCAAACTCGAGATGGCATGCTCGGCCGCCGGTCGCGTCCCAGGCCTTGAGGAGATCTCCGGGTGGCGCACCGGCCGCAGCCACGATGGTGTCGCCAGGCCGGGCCAGCTCCTGGAGCAGCCCGATGAGCTGGCCCTGGGTCATCGGCGTGTCCGGCGCGGCAGGCTTGGTCGGGCCGGCGAGGGCCGCCGCTCGAGCCGGCAGCCAGTCCGCCATTGCCGCCCGCGCCCGCGCCTCCCACTCGGGGCGCGGCCGGACGCCCGCCCGGACTCCGGCTTCGAGCAGCGCCGCAAGGCCCCGCCGGGCATCGGCGACGATCGCGACCGCGCCCTGCTTGCGGGCGTCGTGGTCGGTGATGTTGATCGACGCGAACCGGACGCCGGGGGCAGCGAAGATCGACTGGGACGCGGTGGTGAAGTCGGTCAGCCGGGTGCCGACATGTAGCACCAGGTCGGCGCCGGCGGCCAGGGCATTCGCGCCAGGGTTGCCCTCCACGCCGATCCCGCCCATCGCCCACCACGCCTCAGTCTCCACCGCGCCCTTACCGGCGAACGTCTCGCAGACCGGGATCCCGAACGCCGTTGCGACAGCAGCGAGCTGCTTCGCGGCGTCGGAGTAAAGGACGCCGCCGCCGGCGACGATCAGCGGGCGCTCGGCGGCGGCGAGCATCCGGGCGACCTCGGCCACCCGCTCCTCCTCGGGTCCGGGCCGGGCGATGGTCCAGTCCCGCTCGGCGAAGAACGTGGCTGGGAAGTCTGCGGCCTCGGCCTGGACGTCCTGGGGCAGGGCGAGAACGACGCTGCCCATCTCCGCTGGGCTCGTCAGCACCCGCATCGCCTCGGGCAGGGCAGTGAGGAGCTGCTCCGGCCGGGTGATGCGATCGAAGAACCGGGCCACCGGGCGGAAGCAGTCGTTGACGCTGATGTCGCCGGCCAGGGGGTGCTCGAGCTGCTGGAGGACGGGGCCCTGGCGACGGCCGGCATAGGTGTCGCCGGGCAGGAGCAGCACGGGCAGGCGGTTCACCGTGGCCAATGCGGCCCCGGTGATCATGTTGGTCGCGCCCGGCCCGATCGAGGCGGTGACCGCCAGGGCTGAGCGCCGCCGCGAGGCCTTGGCGAACGCCGCCGCGACGTGGACGAGCGACTGCTCGTTGCGGCCCTGGACGTACGGCATCTCGGCCTGCAGCTCGTCGAGGGCCTGGCCGAGCCCGGCGACGTTGCCGTGGCCGAAGATGCCGAGCATCGCCGGGATCGAGCGCCGTCGTTCGCCGTCCTGGACCGTGTGCTGCCGGCCGAGATAGCGAACGACGGCCTGGGCCATCGTCAGCCGGATCATGGTCATGCTGCCGCCATCCCTCCGCTCAGGTGCCGTGGAATATCACGGTCTTGGTCTCGGTCATCTCCTCGACGGCCCAGCGTGGACCCTCCTTGCCGATCCCGCTCGCCTTCAGTCCACCGTACGGCATCAGGTCAGCTCGCCAGAGCGGCGTCCAGTTGACGTGGAGGTTGCCGGCATCGACGTCGCGAACGAACTGAAGGGCGCGACCGACGTCGCGGGTGAAGATTCCCGCCCCCAGACCGTATGGACTGGCATTCGCCAGTCGGATCGCCTCCTCGACGCCGCCTGCCGAGGACACTGCGACTGCGGGCCCGAACAGCTCGTCCTGGCTGAGCGGGCTCGTCGGATCGACACTTGCGACGACTGCCGGTGCGAGCATCGTCCCGGCGCGCTCGCCGCCGCACAGCAGCGTCGCTCCGGCGGCGACGCTGGCCTCAATCGCCCGCTCGACGCGCTCGGCTTCGGATTCGCTGACCAGGACGCCCATCGTGGTCTCGGCAGCCAGCGGATTGCCCGTTCGAATCGCTCGGACCAGCGGCGTCAAGGCGTCGAGGAAGTCGCCGGCCACCGCCTCGTCGACGAGGACCCGCTGGACCGAGATGCAGACCTGCCCAGCGTTCACGTAGCCGCCGATCGACACCGCCCGTGCAGCGAGCTCAAGGTCCGCGTCTTCGAGAACGATCACCGGACAACTCGCACCGAGCTCGAGCGACAGGCGCTTCACGCCCGCGATCCGGGTGATGGCGGCGCCGGTCGCGGAGTTGCCCGTGAAGCTGATCTTGCGGACCCGGGGATCGCCGCACAGGAGCGGCCCAAGCTCATCGCCCGGCCCGGTGATGCACGAGATCGCGTCCGGATCGAGACCCGCATCCAGGAGGATCCGGGTGAGGAGGAGCGACGTCAACGGCGTCTTCCGGGCCGGCTTGAGGATGACCGAATTGCCCGCGGCCAGGGCCGGAGCGATCTTGTGAAGGACGAGAAGCGACGGATAGTTGAACGGGGTGATCGCCACGACGACCCCGCACGGCTGGCGGACCGTGAACCCGAGTCGGCCCTGTCCTGCGCCGCGGTGGGCGTCCAGCGGAAGGCTGTCGCCAAAGAGCTGCGCGCCTTCGAAGGCGGCGAGTCGGAGCATGTCGCCGGCCCGCGACGCCTCACCGGCCGCCTCGGTCAGGAGCTTTCCGGACTCCAAAGAGATCGTCCGGGCCAGCTCGTCCACCCGCTGATCAGCGAGATCCGCGGCTCGGTTGAGAATCGCCTGACGGTCGGCGGCCGGCGTGGTCCGCTGACGCTGGGCGCCGCGCACGGCGGCTTGAAGGGCCTGCTCGACATCGTGCGCAGCGGCCACCGGCACCGTGTCGATCGCGGTGCCGTCCCACGGATTGATGACGTCCTCGGTCCGGGCGCCCTCGAGCCACTCGCCGCCGACGTACATCCGCATGGCCGGCGTCCTCCTCGCGCGATACGATTCAGCGCGGCGGATTGACCGCGTGCAACCGATTGCGCTATGGTGCCAGTTGGCCGCTGCCGCGTCAACGATCCGAGCCGATGAGCGGGTCTGCTCAGCGCGAGCCAGCGGCCACACATCGACGGCCTGAATCGCGAATGGGAGCTGCGATGTCCACCCCCCGGATGCGTGTCGCCGGAGCGCCGGTTTCCTTCGGCGTCGACGAGATCATGGTCGATGACGCGTGGATGCCGGCCGGCACCGACGTCCTCGACTGGCTCGTCGACATCGGCATGGAGGGGACAGAGCTCGGCCCGCCCGGCTACCTGGGCGACGCTGACGCGCTGCGCGACGGTCTGTCCTCCCGGGGACTGGAGCTTGTCGGATCCTTTCTTCCGCTCCACTTCAGCCGGAACGAGGTGGCCGACGAGGATCGCGCCTGGCTTGCCACCAACCTGGCCCTGGTCCGCGATGGTGCTCCGGAGGGATCGCGGCCGATCGCGATCCTGAGCGACCAGTTCGACGAGCCAGAGCGGATGGCGCATTCGGGTCAGATCGATCGCCATCCGGAGACGTGGCTGTCCGCCGCTCGGTTCGACGCCCTGATCGACAATCTCCATCGAGCGGCCGAACTTTGCCGGTCGCAAGGGTTCGACGTTGTGATCCACCCCCATGCCGGGACCTACATCGAGACCGCCGACGAGATCGCTCGGGTCATGGACCGGATCGATCCGTCCCTCCTCGGGCTCTGCCTGGACACAGGCCACTTCCGGTTCGGCGGTGCCGATCCGACCCAGGCCGTCCACGACTATCACGAGATCATCCGCCACGTCCACATCAAGGACTGTCGCACTGCCGTCATGGACGGAGTGAAAGCGGAGGGCAAGGGGCTCGAGGAGGCGCTAAGGCGCGGCGTCTTCTGCGAGCTCGGCACCGGCGATTCCGGGATCGACTCTGTAATCAACGCGCTGCGCGAGCACGACTACTCGGGCTGGCTCGTCATCGAGCAGGATCAGTACCTGACGGCCGCTGACACGCCGGAATCCGTCGTGGCGGGGCAGCGCGCGAACCGCGAGTACCTGCGCGGCTTCGGCATCTAGCCAGGGCTCCCCGCCGGCTGCCCCGGCTGCTCCGATCGGGCCCGCCGAGAAGCCCGTCACGTCTGGCAGGCTCCGCCGACGTGAGCGCCTCTCGTTGAAGGGCCTCACCAGCCGGAACGGTAGTTGGGGCTGGACCTGTTGCCTCGCATTCGGCCGCTGCCTGACCCCTGCCCAGGCAAGCCCGAGAATCCATGAGACCCTCATGAACTGGGTCCGCGACCTCGAGGCAGTGTGGCAGGACGCCGAGGCAAGGTCGTCATTGGTCGCCGGGGCTGCGCAGGCGGCATGGACGACATCGTTCACCTTCGAAGGTCCGCCGTCCATCGTCTGGGAGTGGATCACCTCGCCGGTCCACCGGCTCCAGTGGCGAATGGGCATTGACCATCAACGAGGAGGTCGCCGGCGGGCGGCCTGGCGTCGGCACGACGGACAGCTGCGTTCACGGCCGCGAGGCCATCGTCGAAGAAATCCTCGGCTGGCATCCGCCCGAGGTTGTCACGACCAGATTTCAGATGCCGATTTCGGCGTCCCGAGGTTGACCCGGAGCGAACTCCTCGAGGCGACGCCCGACGGGGCCAAGACACTCTTCACTGTCCGCGTCCAGAGGCCATCGTCGGCCAAGGACCGCGCCAAACTCGAGGAGCTGGCACCGTTTCTGGCATGCCTACGGCGATGGTCTGGCAATGTTGGCGCCGATGATCAAGGCCGATGTCACCGCGCGGTCGGCAGGCGCGTCACCTGAACCGGAACTTCCAGTTTCAGCCGGCCGAAATCTCGTCGCACGGTGGTGACGGCGCCAACACATCGCCGGTCGGGGTCATCACCTTGATTGAGGCTGAACCAGGGGACCGCTCCCGTGGGTAGGTGGCTGGCGAGGAAGGATTCGAACCTTCGATCTCCTGATCCAGAGTCTGTATATCGGAATCAGGCTCGCAAGCCGCCATTTGAGCGTGCGGCGGGCCTCAGTCGGCCGCCGAATCGGGGTGAGTCAGGTGCCCATCCCGAAATGAGTCAGATGCCCATTCCGAAAACGGAAAGAGTCTGTTGCCCTATTTGGGCGAGTCCAATTCTACCCCGACCCGCCCATCGCCTCATTGGGTAACCCTCAGCGGGAAGCATCACGAGTCGTCCTTCGTCCCCTCGGAGTGACCGCGACGATCGCGACGGCCGAGCCCTCGACGGGGATGACCGAGTTCTTCCGATCGTCGGACCGCGGAAAGACCTGGCCAGACCCAACCGACTGCCCGCGGCGCCGGCCTGACACGCCGGTTCAATGCTGGGGACGCAAGCCCGCGAGCGTGACGCCGACAAGCCGCGTGACCGCAGCCTTCGAGGGCAGGCCGCTTGCCGCTGCGATGGCGTGTAGGCAGTACGTCACGAGCTCGTCAGGCGCGATGTCGCTCCGGACGTCGCCCGCTGCCGCGGCCTCGGCAAGGAGTTCGTAGACCATGTGGCGGAGCTGGTCCTCGGCACTGACGATCTGCTCGTCGCGATGCAGGACAGCCGCCAGCTCCGAGTCGTGGTGTCCGTGCGACTCGTAGGCGATGAGTGCATATGCCTCGAGGACGGCCTCTAGTCGCTTGCCCGCGCCGCTGGCGAGGTCCCGCGCGGCCGCGAGCTGCTGAAGGTGTCCGCCCACCTCGCGTTCATGCCACGCGGCGAGGATCGCCTCAACATCCGGGAAGTACTTGTAGAGCGTCGCGCGTCCGATGCCCGTGCGCTCGGCGATCTCCGACATCGTCACGGACCGGAGCCCATGCTTGGCTACGAGATCCGCGGTCGTGTCCAGGGTCGCGTCCCGGACCGCGCGTCGGTGGGCGTCGATGGTGTCGGTCCAGAGCTTTGGCACGAGCGGAGTATACGCGTCGACGATCTACGAACAAGTTGATTCGACAGCGACACGTTGTCTCGATACGCTATACGCCCGACGAGCTTCGATCGGCCATCAGAGGAGACGCGCATGAACGACTCGCCGCGGTCACCAGTCAGCGGTGATCGGCCGGCCACCCCGCGGTGGGTGAAAGGGCTCGGCATCGGGATCGTCGCCGTCCTCCTGCTGGTCGTGATCGTGATGGTTCTAAACGGAGGTCAACACGGACCCGGCATGCACACCGGCATGAGCGATGCGACTGGCCGGCCTTGCAGCGCGGCCGGACGCGGGACGGGTGACCCTGCCGTGGCCGATCAGGCGGCTCGATCGATCGACATCATCGCGAATGACTCGCTGACCGTCGCGCCCTACAGCGTTAGCGTCGCGGCGGGAGAGACGGTCACGTTCGTCGTGACCAACGCGGGCCGGAACGTGCACGAATTCACCGTTGGCGATGAAGCGATGCAGCGCGAACATGCCGACGCGATGGCGCACATGCCCGCGGCCATGTCTCACGAGCTCCCGAACAGCATTGCCCTTCAGCCTGGGGACCCGAAGCGTCTGACCTGGCGATTCGGTCAGGCAGGGTCACTCGTGTTCGGGTGCCACGAGCCGGGCCACTACGACGCCGGGATGCACGACTCCATCTCGGTCTCATGATGCGCGCGCGCTGCGGGGTCCCGGGGTCATGACGATGCCACCTCCGATCCGCAAGCTGGTGCTCGCCGTTCACCTCTCTTGCTCGGTCGGCTGGCTCGGCGCGGTCGTCGCCTATCTTGTCCTCGACCTGACCGTCGCATCGAGCGCGGATCCGGTGCTCGTTCGCGCCTCCTGGCTCGCGATGGGCATGGTCGTGTCGTCGGCGATCGTCCCGCTAGCCTTTGCCTCCCTGCTCACCGGCCTGGTCATGTCCGTGGGCACAAAGTGGGGCCTGCTCCGTCATTGGTGGGTCCTAATCTCGCTCATGCTGACGATCGTTGCCACCCTCGTTCTGTTGTCGGAGTCGGGCCTCGTCACGCGGATCGCCGCGATCGTCGCAAATCCGGCGACGTCCGATGGCGAGGTGATCGGCTTCCCGCCGACGCTCTTGCACTCTGTCGGTGGCTTGGTCGTTCTGCTCGTGGTCCAGATTCTGAACGTGTACAAGCCCCAGGGAATGACGCCGTACGGCTGGCGAAAGCAGCAGGAGGAACGCAGACGGCACGAACTGAGGACGGCCGAAGCCCGATGACTAGGACGGTGGCAAAGAGGTGTTCGACATCTCGTACGGTGGGCGAGGCGATCGACGTCGGGACGGTCCTCGAACACGTGCGGTCGATGTCGTTGTGCACCGCATGGGCGGAAGACGTCGAGAGCCTTGCATGCCAGTCGGGTCCCCCGCCGACCCAACCTCCCATAAGCCGCAACCAAATGGGCGGCCGCCACACGCTCAGAACACAGCCCCGCCGGCTCCACGCCTCCCCCCGGCAGCGATAGCCACCTGGTTGTCGGAACCGCGCCCGCCGGCTGGGCGTCTCATGGGCTCCAACTCATCGGAGGTGCCCGAAATCGTGCTGCGCTCCGTTCTTCGTCTGTGTCTCGTCGTGTTCACTCTGGCCGCAGTGTGGGGGTGTGCCGGAAACCCGCCGAGCTCGCCACCGTCTATTCCACCAGGCAATAGCCCGCAGCCTTCCTCGAGCGGGGGTGCCTGCGAAGCATCGGTGACGCCGGCCAATGGAGCGGCCGGCGCCGAGTACCTGATCACGTCCGGTCCCTACCCAGAGAGCACGGTCGCCGAGCCGACCATCGTGCTCGTCGAGGTTCGCGGGCCCGGCGGCGAGATCGAGCAGGGCGGCCTGCTGCACGCCACGCTCGCTCCCGGCGAGACGAGCCTGATCGTCGCATTCCACGACCCGCAGGGGGCACCGGAGCCGAGCCGCCCGCCGCTGACTGCCGGGCGATACACCGTCAAGGTTGAGGACGAGGGCCACACCTGCGTCAGCGAGACCAGCTTCGTCGTCCAGGCCTGACTCTTCGACCGAGATCGGCGTGCGGCTCCGCGGTCGACCTCGATTCCGGTCTCACCAGTGTCCAGCGGAGCGGCAGCGACCGGCGCCGTTCCCTTACACCCCTGGGTGGTCCCGACGGCGACCAGTCTCGCCAAGCTGTACGGCAGTACGCTTGCTTTGGTCGGAATTGAGCTGACTGCAAGGGACGGCGAAGTCGTGGTCATCGATGGAACCGCCGCAGACCCGAGCCGAAACGATCGATGGCACGAGGAGCGATGAGTAAAGGACGAGCGACCGGACGACGCCGACGGCGACCCACCAGAGCGGATCGGCGATGGTCGCGCTGGTTACGACCGGCAGCCGCCATCGGTCTGATCGCCGCCATCGGCATCGCGGTCATCGCCCTCGGCTCCCGGGGAACCACCTCGGTTCAAGCGGCCTGGTCGCGACTCGGGACCAGCGACGTCCACTCGCTTGCCTTCGATGGCGACGACCCGAACCACGTCCTGTTCGGGCATCACGGCGGCATCTCTGAGTCGCGCGACGGCGGTGGATCATGGCAGGCGCTCGCCACCACGGACGACGCGATGGGCATGCGGCCCGCAGAGGATGGCTCGATCGTCATCGCCGGGCACGACGTCTTCACCGCCAGCCGGGACGGCGGCAAAACCTGGCAGCCGATCACCACCGACCTGCCCAGCCTGGACATCCATGGCTTCGCCCGCGATCCTGGAGATCCGGCCCAGATGTGGGCCGCGCTCGCGACGGGCGGGCTGTGGGCGAGCTCGGACTTCGGCGCTCACTGGACCCAGGTCCGACAGGAAAACATCTTGTCACCGCTAGCCGTTCGAGCGGGTTCGACGGCGAGACTGCTCGGCGTCGAGGCGACCGGGCTGGCGATGAGCGACGACGGAGGCCGGACCTGGTCCGGCCTGGCGACGCCGCCGACCTACCCGATGACGGCCCTGGCAGCGACGTCGGACGGGCAGGTCGTGTACGCGGGCTCGCCGGAAGGCCTCTACCGGAGCGCTGATGGCGGCAAGAGTTGGAGCGCAACGGCCTACAAGGGCTCCGCGTTTGCCATCGCCACATCGGTCGATGGCGCCATCGTGGCGGTTGTCAGCAAGGAGACGGACTTCTTCCGCTCGCCGGACGGGGGAGCGACCTGGCCAGCAGCCAACTGAAGGCCCGAACGGGCCAGGGCTTCCTGAGGCGACAGGCACGCGAGCAGAATGGCTCTTGACCGCCGTTTCATCCCTGGAGCTCGACGCCGACTCCTGCTCCCCACGCCGATGATGGTGCCGGTGGCACTTTCAGCGTCGAGGAGTAGGCCGACGATGGGCCACTCGAGATCCTTGACGGCATTCGACCCACCGGTCGCGCGGGATCGCTAGAGGAGGGGCCGTGGCGACCCCTCCTCTTTCCTTTCGATCCACCACCCCGGCGGTTCCGCCTCCCTCGAGGCTCAGTGCTCGCCGAACCCTGCGACCGGGACCCGCAGCAGCACGTTGCCAGCCGCATCGTAGGCGGTGATGGCCACGGCCTCGCTGCCTGCCGGCCACCAGGCGAACGCCACCCCATCCGCGACGGTGGCGATGGTGGGCTCCCCGGTGGTTCGCTCGATGGTCACCCGGCTCGTGTCCGGCGAGATTCCGATGAACCATGCCTGGACGCGCCCAGCCAGGGGCTCGCTTCCGCCGCCGCCCGGCTGCGCAATCCACTGGATGCCGGGCGCCAGCGCGCCGCCGTCGCCAGGATGTCCCGCAGGGGCCGGCTCGGTCGGTGCCCCGGGTACGTCGACCGCGCCTGAGCCCGGACCCGCGAGGATCGTCGGCTCGATGTCCGGACCTGTGAGGCACAGACCGTAGGTCGCCCCGCTACCGAACAGCAACATCGTGTAGTCGCCCCGCTGCTCGCTCGCCACCAGCGACAGCCCGGCCAGGTGGTCGTCGTCCACGCTGTCGCATGCCGCACGAGCGCTCGCCACGATCGATGGATCGGCGCTCGCTGGCTCCGCCTTCCAGCTCGCGAACGCGGGGGTTGCCGGCGACAGCGTGACGGTCACCACCGCCAGCGCGACAGCCGCGGCCACGATCGGCACGGTCAGGCGCGGGATCCACCGGGAGCGCTGCGAACTCCTTGTCGCCGCGCCACGGGCCACCGGAAGGGTGGCCTCGGCGCTCATCTCGTAGCGTTCGAACGCGTGCCGGATCTCGCCCTCGAAGCGATGCTCAGCCATGATCGGACTCCTCGTCGTCGTATGGAGCGCGGCCCAGCTCCTCTCGGAGCGAATGGAGCGCGCGATGGAGGTGGGCGGTGACGGTTCCGGGGGCGATCCCGAGGGATCGGGCGGTCTCGTCACTGCTCTGGTCGAGCAGGATCCGGAGAGCCACGACCTGGCGTTGTCTGCGCGGCAGACGCCAGACGGCCCGAACGAGGAGTGCGTCCATCGGGCGCCGGTCGTCCGGAGCTGCGGCCGCCGGGGGCGGCTCGGAGCTCTCGCGGCGAAGGCGACGCCACATCGACGTCGCGTGGTTCAGGGCGACCCGCGCCACCCAGCCGACCGGGTTGGGATGGGCCGACACGTGGTCCCAGTCGGCATATGCGCGCGCAAATGCCTCCTGGACCGCGTCCTCGGCGCGGTGCGGGTCGCGGACGGTGAGCAGGACCGCCCGGTAGACGTCGTTTCGGGATCGACCGTAGAGATCGGCGAATGACCGAGCGGCGGCTAGCGCAGTGACCGCATCAGCGCCCGTCGTGTCCGGGAGCGTCGCAGCGTCGCTGACGGCCCGGATCGTGAACGTCTCGGTCAGGTCCATGCCCTATTCACGCCTGAGGCCCGCTTATCACTTACTTACCTTGGAAGAGGATGAGCGCGATTGAACGTTCGTGCCACCAACCGTCGCCGAGCGAGTCAGCGGCTGTCCCACTGCCGCTGCCCTCCGCCGTGGCGACGGTGGCCAGGAGGCGGCGCACTCGGCTGCTTCGCGGCCAACTTCAACAGCGCGTCGCGGCAGCTCAGATTCGACAAGCCGAAGGAGATCTCGACGGGCGCTTGAGATCCTCAGTCAGGCCGAGCGCCATTTGCCTGCGGCCCAGACCCCGGAGTTGGACATGCGACGGATATGGCTGCGGACGCGGCGACGGTCGTTGGTGTTCAGCCTCGGTCCTCGTCGCGCAATCGCACGTTCGACCCGTCGAGGTCGGCGACTCGGCGGACGCCGAGGAGTTGCATGGTGCGGATGGCTTCCTTGCGCATCAGATCGGCCGCCCGCGCCACCCCGCGCTCGCCCCCGGCCATGAGTCCGTACAGGTAGGCACGACCGACCAGGACGGCCCGTGCCCCCATCGCGACCGCCGCGATGACGTCCGCTCCGCTAAGGACGCCGCCGTCGATGTACACCTCTACTCGGTCGCCGACGGCCGCCTTGATCGACGGCAGCTGCTCGAGTGGTGTCGGCGCACGGTCGAGCTGGCGGCCCCCATGGTTGGAGATGACGATCCCATCCACGCCCGCATCGACGACGAGCCGGGCGTCCTCGGCCGTCTGGATCCCCTTGATGACGATCGGCCCTTTCCAGGCGTCGCGGATCCAGGCCAGGTCGTCGACGGTGATCGTGGGGTCGAAGACGCGGTTGATGAGATCGGAGACGGTTCCACCGGTCTCCGAGAACACGGCGAACCGCAGGGGCTCGGTCGTTAGCTTGTCAAACCACCAGCCCGGGTGAAGCGTCATGTCCGCGAACGTTCGGATTGACAGCGTCGGCGGGATGGTGAAGCCATTGTGGATGTCCCGAAGTCTGGCCCCAGCGACAGGCGTGTCGACCGTCAGCACGAGGACCCGGAAGCCAGCCTGTCGTGCACGCCGAACGAGCGCCAACACCGCATCGCGATCATTCCAGATATACAGCTGGAACCAAAGGTCAGCATCGGGCGCGGCGGCCGCGACGTCTTCCGGGGATGTGGTCCCCAGGGTGGATAGCGCGTACGGGATGCCCATCCGTTCGGCCACTCGCACCACCGAGGTCTCGCCTTCCTGGTGCATGAGGCGGGTGAAGCCCGTCGGGGCGAGCACGAGCGGCATGGCCGCTGGCCTGCCGAGGATCGTGGTGGAGAGATCGACCTTTGAGACATCGCGCAGGACCCGAGGCACGAACTCGACGCGGCCGAACGCCTCGCGAGACCGGCGCAGGCTCGTCTCCGTCTCTGCCGCCCCATCGGTGTAGTCGAAGACGGCGCGCGGCACATGTCGCTTTGCAACGGATCGGAGGTCCCAGATCGTGGCCGCCGACGCAAGTCGACGCTCGACGGGCGACAGCCGGATGGGGCCTGTTCGCAGGTATGGTCGAATTTCAGACCAGCGCGGCACGCGTCGGCGGGTCATCCCGGCGACACGAAATCGGCCGAAGCGTCGACCCGCGCTCGTGGCTCGTAGCGCTTCAACGGCTGATTCTC
>JACCVQ010000110.1 GCA_013698095.1 Chloroflexota bacterium | reverse complement strand
GCCTCGGCCTCGGCGCTCGGCAACGCATCGGACGACGTCGAGTCGGGGGTCTCGCGTTCGGCCATCTGAACCATCTCCCACCGCTGGCGCCGCCCGCGGAACTCGATCGGGACGCCGTTCGTCAGCCTACCGCGCGGATCGGACGGCCGTCACTATGGGGCGCTTCGAGCCGTCGACACCCGACGAGGGTCCGGGGGCGTATCCTGCCGCCGGACGCCGTCACCGTCCACTCCGCCTCCGCACCGGGCCGCACGCCCGGTTTCGCGCTGGATCGCGGCCGCTCCGAGGGGTTTCAGACATGGTCGGATCGTCAGGCCGATGAAGACGCGCGGCGCCGTGCTCGGCTTCGGCGTGCTCGCGATCCTGGCCGGGCTGGCTCTCGGGATGTTCGCGGCGCTTGCCGGCGGGTCGCCCGGCGCCAGTGGCCTGCCGCCGGCTGGGTCCGGCCTCGTCGCCGTCATCGGCAGCAGTCCGCCCTCGGTCGGGCCGGACCCCGCGGCACCGAGTCGGCCCGCGCCGCCAACTCCGGCAGCGAGCCCGTCCGTGTCGTGGCCCAGCCAGACGCCCGGACCGAACCTGGTCCCCGCCCCGTTGACCGGGCGGCTCGTGACCCCGGCGGCCGCGGCCCGTCATCCGATCGCGGTCATGGTCGACGACCACAGCGACGCCCGTCCTCAGTCCGGCTTCAGCGCCGCCTCGGTCGTGTGGCACGCCCCCGCCGAGGGCGGCATCCCGCGCTACATGCTCGTCTTCCAGGAGGACATCCCGGGCGACGTCGGGCCTGTCCGCAGCGCGCGCTCCTACTACATCGCGTGGGCTGCCGAGCTCCGCGCCCTGTACGTCCATTCCGGTGGCTCGCCGGGAGCCCTGGCCACGCTCCGGGCCAAAGGCAACGGCCAGCTCGTCTACAACGCCGACGAGTTTCGCTGGGGCGGGTCGTTCCGGCGGGTGACGTTCAACTTCGCGCCCCACAATCTCTACTCGACCGGCAAGCAACTCCGCGCCCTGGCCACGACCCGCGGCGCCTCCGACAAGGCGATCGAATCGCCGTGGGTGTTCGGCCCGGACGCGGCGCTCAGGCACCGGCCTGTCGGTGGCCAGATCCAGGTGTCGTACCTGAGGAGCACGATCCGCTACGACTACGACCGCCGCTCGAATACGTACCTCCGCGCGGTCACCGGCGAGAAGCGCCAGACCGATCGAGCCTCCAAGCTCCGGGTCGCCCCGAAGAACGTCGTGGTGATGCTGGTCCGCTTCGGCCCGCTGAACGACGGAACGAGCAAGCAACGCCTCGAGGCGGACGTGATCGGGAGCGGCACGGCCTGGGTCGCGACGAACGGGATCACGGTCAAGGGAACCTGGCGGAAGGCGTCCGAGATGGGCCCCACCCGATTCTTCGATGGCGCCGGCAAGCCGCTGAAGCTGACTGTCGGCCAGACGTTCATCCAGGTGATGCCCCTCGGGTCGAAGGTGACGTTCAGCGCCGGCAAGCCGCCGCCGATCGATCCCTTTCCGGCCGGCTCCGACCCCCGCTGACGGCGCCGGTCGGCCGGGTTCGCAGCCGCGAACCCTCCTGACGAGGCGTGTCAGGCTCGGCTGCCGACCTCGGCATAGATCCGGCGCATCTCCAGCGCGACGTCGGCCCAGGTCCGGACGTCGGTCTCGGCCCGCTTGCGGGCGGCGGCAGCGAGGCGGCCGTGCACCCCGTCGTCGCTCCAGACCGTCGTGAGCGCCGTGGCGAGCCGCTCCGGGTCCCGCGGCGGAACGAGGATCCCGGCCGTGCCCACGACCTCGGGCAGGGCGCCCACGTTCGAGGCGACGACCGGCGTGCCGCACGCGATCGCCTCGAGCGCCGCCAGCCCGGTCGCGTCGGAGACTGCCGGGAGGATCGCGGCCCGCGCCCCTCGGACGAGGGTCGCCAGACGGTCGTCCGGCAGTCGCGGTGCGTATGCCAGCGACTCGCCGACGTCGACCCGGGTCGCCGCCCGGGCGAGCGACGCCCGGTCTTCGGGCGAGGTCCCAACGAGCAGCACCCGCGGTGGCCAGGGTGTGCTGTCGGCCAGGCCGTCGGGGCGGCCGGCGGCGGCCATCAACTCCAGGGCGCGGAGGAGCGAGGCGAGATCCTGGCGGGCATCGTATCGGCCGGAGTAGACGAGGTAGCGCTCGGGCAGCCCGAGCCGCTGCCGTTCGATCGACGGCGCGGACTCGCCCGCCAGGGTCGCGGCGTCGCCCGGCCAGAACACGAAGGCGGGCCGCGGCGCGAACCGCACGACCCGGAGCCGGTCGCGCCGGACATGGAGCAGGCGCCGGACGCTGGTGGCCACGGCGTCGCTGCCGACGATGACCGCCGCCGCATCGCGCAGGAGGCGAGCGCGGAGTCGCTGGCCGAACCGGGTCGCCGGGTTGCGCTGGTAGGCCGCGGGCAGCTCCCACGGTGCGAGGTCGAGGAGGGTGACGACGAGAGGCAGGCCGGTCGCGAGGGGTACGACCCCGCCGGCCGCGTGGTAGACGGCGCCGGCCGCTCCGCCCTCGGTTGCCCGCCAGGCCGCTCCGGCGCTCGCCCCGCTGAGGACGAACGCGTCGACGGTCAGGGCTGCCGAGCGGAGGAGATGGGTCGGCGGCAGGAATCGCCGGCCGACGACAGCGAGGCCGGCGAAGGCGCTCGTCGGATCATCGAGATCCGAGCGGAGCAGGAGCGCGAACGACTCGCCGGCCAGCGGCTCGGCATCGAATGCACCCAGCAAACCCTCGAGATAGCCGGCGGTCAGCGGCGCGCGATCGGGCTCCTGAAGCGGCCGGGCGTCGAGGACGACGCGGACCCCGGCCGGCGTCTCCGGCGGGGCGGCTGCGCCGAGCCGCGCCGCCGATTCGCTCACCGGAGCTCGGGCTCCGACGCGGGGGCTGGCAGGTGAGCTGGGATGGGATCGGGAGTCAGCGCCGGATTGAGCTCCGGTCCGTCGTTCCGCGGCTCGTGGAGGGGCTCGGCGACGACGGCGGACCCGGCGATGACGCCCGGAGTCGACCGGCCGCGAAGCCGGGCAATGAGCTCCTCGGCCCGGAGCTGGACGACCACGACGAGCGCCTCGATGACGATCCGGCGGCTCATCTTGGACTGGCCGACCCGGCGGTCCCGGAACGTGATCGGGATCTCGCGGATCCGGCCGTTCAGGCGCGCCGTCCGGAACGTCATCTCGATCTGGAAGACATAGCCACCGGCGTGGACCCCGTCGAACGGGATCGTCTCCAGGGTCGCCGCCCGCCAGGCCTTGAAGCCGCCTGTCAGATCTTGCGGATCGAGGGCCAGCACGAGCCGGGCGAACAGACTCCCGCCGCGCGAGATCAGGCGCCGCCCGAGGCCCCAGTCGACGACCCCGCCGCCGGCCGCGTAGCGCGACCCGATCACGAGATCGGCCGATCCGTCGACGACCGGCCCGATCAGGGACGGCAGCACGGCCGGATCGTGCGACCAGTCGGCGTCCATCTGGACGACGACGCTCGCCCCGCCGTCGAGGGCGCTGCCGAACCCGTCGAGGTACGCCCGTCCGAGACCCTGCTTGGCGGGCCGGTGACGAACCCGGATCCGGGCGTCGACAGCGGCCAGCTGATCGGCGAGGTGACCCGTCCCGTCGGGCGAGCCGTCGTCCACGACGAGGAGCGTGGCGGCGGGCAGAGCGGCGAGGATGGCGGCCGAGATCCCGGCCACGTTGTCGGCCTCGTCGTAGGTCGGCAGGATCACCCACACTCCCTGGCCGACGAGGGGCGACCGGTCGCTGCCAGCGGCGCTCGAGCGCGGGCCGGGATCTGTCGCCTCAGGCGCCTCGGGTGAACCGCTCATCGAGCGCCAGTGTACCGAGCGATCAGCGGATCGTGACCGCCGCCGTCGACCAGTTCAGCCCGTTCGCCGAGTCGCGCCCGGTGACCTTGATCTTGGCGCTGCCGGCAGGTCCGGCGGCGATCCTGAAGGAGACGCGGTACTTCCCGGAGCCGAGCGAAGTGGCCGTCCGGGCCACGGCGCTCCGACCCGGCTGGGTCAGGGTGACGGTCGGGCTGGCCCGAAGCGCCTCGGTCGTGGTCAGGGTCAGGGTCAGGGTCTGTCCGGCGCTCAACGCCGTCGCCGAACGAACGATCCGGAACGCGTCGGCCAGGACTGTCGGGGCGAGCACGCTCGTTCCGACCCCGTTCGTGGTCGTGACCCGCGCCTGGTACGTGCCCCGGGCGACAAGCGCGCCGGCGTTGTTGCGGCCGTTCCACGTCCAGCCCCACGTCCCCGCCGCCATGGTTCGCCTGGTCCAGACGGTCCGGATCAGCGTGGCGCCGGAATAGATCGCCAGGCTGACCGACGATGGGCGCCTCAGATTGAACGACACCTTCGAACTCGCGAACAGACCGTCGCCGTCCTGCGGGTAGAAGGCGCCTCGGCTCCAGCGCAGGGTCGACAGGGTCCGGTCGACGACGATCGGGACGGACCGCGACGCCCTGTTCGAGGCAGCGTCGGTGCCGGTGACTCTGAAGGCGTAGGTGCCGTCGGCGACGCCCCGGCCGGCGCCATTTCTGCCATCCCAGGTGAGCCCACCCGCCGCGACGTTCGCCAGCGTCCAGGACCGGATCAGCGTCGACCCCTGGTAGATCCCGGCCGTGCCGCGGATCGTCTCGGTCGATGTCCAGGTGAGGGCCGCCGTGTCCGCGGCGCCGTCGCCATTCGGCGAGAAGATGCCCGGGGCAGTTGACCCGAGGACGGGAGCGAGCCGGTCGAGCCGGACGTCCCAGGCCCGGCTGACGCGATTGCCAGCGGCATCGAGCGCGGTCAGCGTCAATCGCCACTTACCGTCGGCGACGCCGCGTCCGCCGTCCGTCCGACCATCCCAGACGAACGTGACGCTGCCGCCGCTGCCGGACTTCCTCCGGACCGCGGCCCCGATCGTGGTTCCGTCGAACGGAGCCGCGCTGAACGTCCAGCCGGTCGCACCACTGGCGACCATGCCCAGGGCGATCGTGTCCGCGATGCCGTCGCCGTTCGGTGAAAATGCCGTCGCCGCAATTGACGCCGAGGTGATGGTCGGGGGGACGGAATCGGTCGCGAACTTCGTCGCGATCGCAGCCCACAGCTCCGGCCGGGTCCCGTCGTAGCCGAGGGCCCAGATGCCGGCCCCGCGCAGCCCGTATCTGTTCACGACGTCGTACTTCGCCCCGAGGGTCGCGGCGTCGTCGATGTACAGCTGGCGCCACGACGTGACGCAGCCGTAGGTCGTCGTGCAGTTCTCGCGCTTGTAGGCGGTCCACGCGACCTGTTCGGTCGCCTCGAGCCGGCGGCCGTACTTGGCCAGGTAGTCGACGGCCATGCTGTAATTCACCGTCGTCGAGGCGCCGGTCTTCGTGCTGCTCGTGTTCGTCGCGTGGACGGCGTCGCTGCTCGTCGACCAGGCGCGCCCGTAGTACGGGACGCCGAGGATCAGCTTCGAGGGCGCGACGCGGGCCGTGTAGGCGGCGATCGTATCGCGGATGTCATAGCCGGTCCGGGTGAGCGGGGCGATCGAGCCGACGGGGCTGGACGGGGACCCGCGATAGTCGTAACCCATGATGAAGATCGCGTCGGCGCCGCCCGCCGCGGTCGCGGCCTCGATCGGGTAGTTGCCAATGGACCCCGTCGTGTCGAACGTGAGCTGGTAGCCGCTGTGGACCCTGTTCAGCTCCGCCCGGACGGTCCGGACGAGCGCCGTGAACTCGGCATCGTAGGTCGAGGCGAGCGGTTCGAAGTCGAGGTTCACGCCGTCGGCGCCCCGGTCGCGGACCGCGGCCGCGATCTGGCGGGCGAGGTTGAGCCGGGCCGTGGACGAGCCGAGCAGCGCCTTCTGGCGATTGAGCCCGGACGTGTTCCAGGCGAAGCTCTGGACGGTCAGGACGACCCGGGTCTTGTTCGTGTGGGCGGCCGAGATGATGCTCGTCATCTTCGAGCTGGTCCAGCCGCTCCAGCCGACCGTCGTCGTGTTGTCGGCGTTCTTCTTCTGGAGGTTGCCCGCGCCGTCGGCACCGACACCGAAGTACGCGATCGTCGAGATCTTCGAGTAGTCGAGCCGAAGGCTGCTCGAGTTGACCTGCCAGTACGGCAGGAAGCCGAAGATCTCGCGACGGAGGCCGCCTGCTGTCACGGCGGCGTCGGACGATGGCGCCGCCTCAGCGCTGGGATCGATGAACGAGGCGTCGCTTGCCGGAGTGGCCGGGCTCGTCTCGGTCGGAAGATCGACGCCGATACTCGGTTCCGTGGCGGGCGACGGGGTGGGCGTCGGGTTGTCGACGGGAACGACGGGGGCAACGGGCCCCGTGGTGGTCGGGGTCGGCGCGGCCCGTCGGTCGGAGCCAGGCGCCTTTCCCTGGATGCGCATCGCCTTGCCATCGAGGCGGCCGGCCGGAAGGGCCGTCGGCGGGACGCCACCGACCTGCCAGCGATCCGCGGCGCGCGGCTTGAAGCCGATCGTGACCCGCTGACCGGGCGTGAAGGCGATCCGGTCCGCGGCGTGCTTCTCGGCCTCTTCGTACTGGACCGAGGGCTGGAGGCCGGCTGTGGCGGCCGCGGCCTCGGCGTTCGCGACATCGGCGGCGGCGGCGGTCTGTCCGGCCGGCGAGAAGGCGGCGAACTCGGCGTCGGTTGACCCCGGCGCGGTCGACACGAGCGGTGCGACCGGTCCCGAGCGATGCAGCACATTGGTCGCGGCGTCGACGGCGAGCGTGCCGACGGAGGCGTCGGGCGCCGAGCCGTTCGCGGTTCCGGGCGCGCCGGCAGGGTTCAGCCCGCCGCTGCCGACCACGACGATCGCGAAGATGGCGGTGATGGTTCGCCCACCGGTGCGGGTCAGGGAGCGGCGGAATCCGGATGCCACAATGGTCCTCTCGATCGTCCTTCCGTCACGCTCGTGACGGCCCTCGACGGCGCCTGGACGACGGTCCCGCGGCACCGGACTCGGTGACCGTAGGCCCGTCCGGGCCGTCTGCCCAGCCGGTCGATGGTCCTGTCCACGTGCAGGACGGTGTGGTCAGGTGCGGTCGGGGTGGATCGTGAACATGTCGTCCAACGCGTCACTCACCGGCGAGCGAACCCTCGGGGCGCTCGCCGGGCCGTGATCAGCCCATCGGTCAGCTGAGCGGGAGGACGCGAATGGTCGACTGCGAGATGGCGGCCGCGTCGCGGGCCCAGACCTTCAGCGAGACCTTGCCCGCCGAGCCACCCGACTTCAGGGTGATCGTGGCCTTCGAGACTCGGCTGTCGACCTTCGTCATCGTGACCGCCCACGTCGCGTACCCGGGCTGGGTCACGTACAGGCGGACGCTCGTCGACAGTGCCTCGGCCGAGGTCGCGGTGATCGTCATCCTGCCGCCGCGCGTGGGAGCGGACGTCGAGGTGACGATCGCGAACGCATTCATCTCGACTTTGGCGGTGTGAGCGATCGCGAGCGTTCCGTCCGTCGTGTGGACGTACGACGTGTAGACGCCGCGCGGCAGGGCGGTCCCATCGTTGCTCGTGCCGTTCCAGACCCACGTCTGGGTCCCGGCCGCGACCGCGACGCCGGCCAGCTTCGTGGCCACGATCGTGCCCGCGGCGTTCCGGATCGTCCAGGTCGCGGTGACCGGCTTCGAGACCGCGAACGACAGCGTGGCGGTCTTGGCGTAGGCATCGTTGTCCTGGGGATAGAAAACCTTGACGGACGACTTGACGGCGCTCAGGAAGCGGATGACCCGGACCGGCCTGCTCTTGCCGCTGCCGCTGTTGCCCGCGGCGTCACGAGCCGCGAAGTGGAGGACGTAGTCGCCATCGGGGACGTACGCGCCGCTGTTGCTCCGGCCGTCCCAGCTGACGGCGTTCGGGCCGGCGACGCCCGTGGTCGTCCAGGTCCTGACCGTGGTGCCATCCGCAGCCGCGACCCGGCCGAGGATCGTGCCGGCCTCGCTGACCGTCACAGCGGTTGAAGTCGTGTCGGCGGCGCCGTCGCCGTTCGGTGAGAAGACGGACAGCGTGGAGCCGTCGGGGCTGATCGCGCTGACGTTGGGGCCGGCCGTGTCCACGACGATCGAGCCCGTGCCGGTCGCGACGCCGTTCTGCCACGAGTCGGTACCCGATGCCGCCCAGGTGTAGGTTCCGTCGGGAACCGCGACGCCCGCGACCAGGCCATCCCAGACGACATTGATCGAGATGCTGTTCGCGCCGGCCGCGGTCTTGACGACGGTCCCCGCGGCGTTCTTGATCGCGAGGGTCCAGTTGACCGGTTCGGAGAACGATCCGCCGATCGTCTGGGCATCGGAACGGCCATCGCCGTTGGGCGAGAAGCGGCCGCTGCCGGTGTCGATCCCGATGAGGACCGGCGCCTTGCTGTCACGCGGAGCGAGCGTCGCGGCCGAGACGAGACCGCTGATCGAGGGGTCGTCGAGGCCGGTCACCTGGACGATCGCCGGGCTGGTCGCCGTGGCGGCGGTCGCGATCGCGACCGTCTTGAGGCGCGTGCCGTCGGGCAGGGTCAGGAGACCCGCCGGAGCGGTCAGGGCCGTCGGCGTGGTGGGGGTCGTGGTGCTGGCCCGGCCCGGGACGACGAGGGCGGTCGGATCGGCGCCGGTGTCGCCGACGGCCTTCGTGATCGCGGTCGTCGTCAGACCGGCCTTGGTGACCAGGGCGCGATAGTAGCCGGCGGTCGCCGTGTCGGGGTCGGAGTAGGCGGTGTAGCCGGCCGAGCGGGTGGAGGCGAAGCTCGAGACGTGGTTGTGGAAGTTCGGGGCCGACCTCCAGACGTCGAGGATCGACTGACCGGTCGTGAACATCGAGCGGAGGTAGGCGGCCGGACCCATGTGGCCGTCGGCGAGGACCGCCTCGGCATTGCCCTTCAGGAAGCCGGCGGCGTAGTTGTCGATCCGCTGGCGGGCGACCGAGACCGTCGGCGCGGCGCCGCCCGGCTCGGAGTTACCGGCGGCGTAACACAAGTTGTGGAGCATGACGATCGCGTTCGGGGCCAGGCCGAGCAGGGCCATCGACGGCTCGCCGTAGTACTTGTTCTCGTAGTCCGTCGTGACGCCGTCGCCGTTCAGGTCGTAATTCAGCCCGAAGCCATCCTTCGTGGTGTACGCCGGGTCGTACGTGTACGGGCTGGGCCAGCCATTCCCGTGGCCGAAGTAGATGACGATGTTCGCGCCGGTGGTCGCGGCCTTGACCTTGGCCCACGTCGCGTTCGGGCTGTAGACCTTCGTGACCCGGGCGGTGTACTTGATCGCCTCGGCGTAGGCCGCGTCGGCGTTCGCCCGATAGCCGGCCGTCGCGCCGTGGGTCGCCCCGACGATGATCACCACCTTGGCGGTGCTCGTCTGGGCCGCCGCCACGGGTGCCGTGATTCCGACGGCCGTGACGAGGGCGAGGGCAAGGGCGGCGGCAAGAGTGCGCAATGCGAGCTCCGGGAACAACGGGTGAGGCCGCGGGCAGAGAAAATTCGCCCACGGGGATGAGTGCCTGCACAGCGTCGTCGGCGGCATCGGCCCGGCCAATCGCGGGATGGTCCCTGCACGAGTGGCCCCTTCGGTCGGCCTCGGGGTACGGAGGGTGGTGGAGGTGTGCGGTCCGGTCGGCGCGGAGCGCGCCGAGGGTGGTGCGTGGACGCGCCACGGGCTGGCGCGGGGTGCCGCCTGCGGGCGACCGGGCTCAGTCGCGGAGGCTGGCTACGAGCTCGGCGAGCGTCGGGTTCGAGCGGTCGCGATCAGACAGGATCGGCCGGCCGTCAGGGGTGGCCGGGATCGACGGCCATGGCACCCCGACCGCCGGATCGTCCCAGGCGAATCCGAGCTCGTCGCTGCCATCGAATTCGTTCGTCACGAGGTAGACGAGCTCGAGGGGCTCGAGGGCGAGGAAGCCGTGCGCGATGCCGGTGGGAATGACGACCCATTCATCTGCCCCGAGCTCGCGGGTCTCGACCTCGGCGGCTCCCCGGCCGTCCACGACGGGCCGGACATCGACCAACGCAACCAGCGCCCGGCCCGAGGCCACCGTCCAGTAGTCGAGCTGACGACGGTGATAGTGGAGGCCGCGCAGGACGCCGGCGGCGGAGCTCGACAGGTTGGCCTGGACGAAGCGCAGCTCGCTCCCGGCGGGCGCCCCGGTCTCGGCCGCTGTCGGGGTCGGGAACGCCGAGGCCCGCCACAGCTCGCGGAAGGCGCCGCGGCTGTCGACGTGGCGGGCGATGGCGCCGTAGCGAACTCCAGGCAGGGTCGACGGCGGTCGCTCGAGATCCGTCATCGGGCCACGGAGCCGGCCGCCGAACGCTGCCGGAGCAGGGTCGGGAGGTAATCGGCCAGCGCCGACTGCCATGACCGGAGCGGCTCGCCGCCGGGCAACGGCGTCGGCTCGAGGACGGCCCATGCGGGCGGCGTCGAGGCGCGTGGCCAGGTCGACGCCGGGACGTCATCGGTCGGGATGTCGATCCGGGCCTGACGGAGCACCTCGCGCGCCCAGTCCGCACGGGATGCCCGGCCGGCATTGACGAGGTGATGGGTACCACCGACCGCGGCAGACCCGATCAGCTCGGTGATCGCCTCGGCCACGTCGAGGGTGTAGCTCGGCGAGCCGACCTCGTCGGCGACGAGCCGGAGCGGCTCCCGGAGCGCGGCGGCGCGATCCGCGGCGGCGAGGATCTTGGCCGGGAAGTCGTTGCCGGGCGGGCCGTACAACCATGCGGTCCGGGCGATCCCGAGCACGGCGCCGCGGACCCCCTCGTAGGCCGCGCGCGCCGCGACCTCGCCTGCCAGCTTTGACGCGCCGTACCCGTTGATCGGGTCCGGCTCGTCGGCGGGGGCGTAGCCCGCGCCGTCTGTCCGCCGACCGTCGAAGATTTCGTTCGTGGAGATCACGATCAGGTCGATCCCGCGCTCGGCCGCGGCCCTCGCCAGCACCCCGGTTGCCTCACCGTTTCGGGCCAGCGCCAACTCCGGATCCCGGGCACACCCGTCAACGTCGGTCCAGGCGGCGCAGTGGACGACCATCTCCGGGCGGTCCCGATCGAGAATGGGCCCAACGCCCTCGGGCGTATCGAGGTCGAAGATCGCCCGGCTCCACGCGATCGGGCCGAACGGACCCGTGAACGGCGCCTCCTCGAGCGCGCTGACGACCGCCCGACCCAGCCGCCCGCCGGCGCCGGTGACGGCAACGCGCACGGCCTCAGGCCTCGGGGCGGGTCGACGCGGCGCTCGACGCCGCGAGCCGGGCCCCGTACTGGCGCTCGTAGTACGCGTCCCAGTCGCCGGACTTGGCCGCACGCCACCAGGCCTCGTTCGCCCGGAACCAGTCGACGGTCGTCGCCAGGCCGTCGTCGAACGAGGTCCGGTTGCGCCACCCGAGCGCCGCCAGCTTCGATCCGTCGAGGGCGTAGCGCCGGTCGTGGCCGGGCCGATCCGGCACGGTCCGGACGAGGGTCCACGGCTTGCCGAGCCGCTCGAGGAGGCCGGCAATCACGTCGCGGTTGACCATCTCGGCCGAGCCCGGGACGTTGTAGGTCTCGCCGCTCGTACCGTGGCGGAGGACGTGGTCGATCGCGCCGGCATGGTCGGACACGAAGAGCCAGTCGCGCTGCTGGAGCCCGTCGCCGTACATCGGCAGCGGTTGGTCGTCGATCGCGTTCGTGACGAACAGCGGGATGAGCTTCTCGGGATGATGGAACGGGCCGTACGTGTTCGAGCCGCGGGTGACGACCGCGTCGACGCCATGGGTCACGACGTAGCTGTTGACGAGGAGCTCGCCGGCGGCCTTGGCGGCCGAGTACGGCGAGCGCGGGTCGAGCCGATCGCTCTCGACCGAGTGGCCGTCCGCCACCGAGCCGTAAACCTCGTCGGTCGAGACCTGGAGGTAGCGGACAGCCGGGCGACCGGCGGCCACGCGCGCGGCGGACTCGATCCGGACCGCCTCGAGCAGGACATGAACGCCGATCACACCGGTTCGCAGGAACGCCTCCGGTTCGAGGATGCTCCGGTCGACATGCGACTCGGCGGCGAAGTTGACGACCGCGTCGCTTTCGGCAACGAGCGGTCCGACCGCCTCCGGATCGGCGATGTCCCCGATGACGAAGCTGAACCGCGCGGCCTGCTCCGGATCGGCCTCGACCGCCGCCAGATTCGCCCGGTTGCCGGCATAGGTCAGCTTGTCCAGGACGGTGATCCGGGCACCGTCACGACGAGCCAGGACGTCGCGGACATAGGCGCTTCCGATGAACCCGGCCCCGCCCGTGACGAGGATCCGGGCGTCGGGCGCGAGACGGGACGAGTCGCCGGCCATGTCCCCCTACCCGACCGGCCGCTCGACCGGCGCGGCAAGCCGTCCGGCGTCGTCGTCGTCGCGGGCCAGCTCGGCGGCGCGGAGCAGCGAGGGGACGGTCCCGGCGTCGGCCCAGTGACCCTCATAGACCTTGCTGAACAGGCGCCCATTGGGGACGTAGTGGTTGAGGACGTCGGTGATCTCGAACTCGCCGCGACCGGACGGTGCCAGGGTATCGATCACGTTGAAGGCGTCGGGCCGGAGGAAGTAGACCCCGATCGGGATCAGGTCGCTCTTCGGCTGGGCCGGTTTCTCCTCGAACCCGACGACGCGACCGTCGGCGTCCAGCTCCGCGACGCCGAACCGCTCCGGGTCCGGGACCTGGTAGAGGAGCGCCCCGGCGCCGGCGTCACTCGCCTCGAACTCGGCGGCCGTGTCGGCCAGGGCAGGTCCGCGCAGGATGTTGTCGCCGAGGATGCAGCAGAACGCGTCGTCGCCGACGAAGTCCCGGGCCAGCCCGATCGCGTGGGCGATCCCGAGCGCGCCACGCTGGTAGCGGTAGGTCAGGTCGAGTCCGAAGTGGGCGCCGTCCGCGAGGAGCTCCACCACGTCGCCGACGCTCTTGCCGCCGACGATGACCATGACCTCGCGGATGCCCATCCCGGCCAGGGTCTCGATCGGGTAGTAGATCATCGGCCGGTCGTAGATCGGCAGCAGGTGCTTGTTGGTGACGATCGTCAGCGGGAACAGGCGGGTCGCCGTTCCTCCGGCCAGGACGATGCCTTTCACGCGGTCACGGTAGCAGAGGGGTCGTCGTCGGTCGGGGCGACCGGCTCGGCTCGATGCACGGCTGCTCGCCGCCGGGCAGGACGCCCCCCTCGCCGGTCTGGCTGCAGTCGATCGGGGTGTCGCCGGGATCCGGCAGGCCCCCGACGTAGTCAAGGATGACGAGGACGAACGCGACCTTCTCGAGGTCGACCGTCGGCTGAAGGTAGGCCGTCTGGACGACCGAGTTAGGGTCGCGCCGGACGTCGGTCACCTCGCCGATCAGGAGGCCCTTGGGGTAGGACGAGCGGATGACGCCGGCGACCTCGATCCCGGGCGTCAGGACCTGCTCGCCGGGCTGGACCGTCTGGGTCGAGTCGATGTTCTGCATGATCAGGGCCCCACCGAGCTGGCCGAGCACCTCGCCGTCGGCGTCGCTCGTCTCGGTCGTGCCGATGACGGTCGAGGTCCGGTCGCTGATCAGGGTGACGATCGCGAACGTGGGGCCAGCCTGGCTGACCCGGCCGACGAGGGCGCCGCCTTCGGCGACCACGACGTCGCCCTTCTCGATCCCGTCGTCGGTTCCCTTCGAGATGGTCACGGAGCGGCGCGCCTCGCTGGACTCGCGCGCGATCACCTCGGCGGCTGCCGTCTCGAACTCGAGCGAGTTGCGGAGCTGGAGGAGGCCGGTCAGCTGCTCGTTCTCGTCGAGCAGGGCTTGGGCCCGGAGGTTGTCGGCCGTGAGGCGGTCGTTCTCGCGCCGGAGGGCGCTATTGTCGGAGTGGAGACGGTCGATCTCGCCGATGGCTCCAACCATCCCGGTGACGGACTCGGCGACGCCGTGGATGGCCCCCTGGACGGGCCGCAGCGCAAAGGACACCGCGTTCTGGAACTCGGTCACGAGCGGGCTCGACGAGATCGCCATGAGGATCAGGCTGGCCGACAGCAGGACGCTGTAGGCGACGGCCCGGCGGCGGGCGGCGCGGGTCGCGAACATCGTGGTCATGAGGCGCGACGACTCAGCGCGGGGCCCGGGCGTAGGTGTCGGCGACGAGGACCCGATCCATCGACCCGCTGCCGAGCTCCTGGAGGACGATGCCCGTTCCGCGGGCGACGCAGGTCAGCGGGTCGTCGGCGATGTGAACCGGCATCTGGGTCGCGTCAGCGACCCGTCGGTCGAGGCCGGACAGGAGCGCGCCGCCGCCGGCGAGGACGATCCCCTGGTCCATGATGTCGGCGACGAGCTCGGGTGGGGTCTCCTCGATCGTGTCCTTGATCGTGTCGACGATCTGGGCGACCGACGGCTCGATCGCCTCGCGGATCTGGTCGGCACCGACCTCGACGCTGCGCGGCAGCCCGGTCAGGAGGTCGCGGCCGCGGAGCGAGATCCGCTGGCTGTCCCAGTCGCCGGGGTACGCCGAGGCGATGGCGATCTTGATGTCCTCGGCCGTGCGCTCGCCGAGGAACAGGTTGTACTCGCGCCGGGCGAAGGCGACGATGTCCTGGTCCATTTCGTCGCCGCCGATCCGGATCGAGCGGCTCACGACGATGCCGCCGAGGCTGATGACCGCGACCTCGGTCGTCCCGCCGCCGATGTCGACGACGAGCGAGCCCGACGGTTCGCTGACCGGCAGCCCGGCGCCGATCGCGGCGGCCATCGGCTCCTCGATCAGGCGGGCCCAGCGGGCGCCGGCGTTGAGCGCGGCGTCGCGAACGGCCCGCTTCTCGACCTCGGTCACGCCCGACGGGATGCCGAGCAGCATCCGCGGCCGCGGGATCAGCCCGACGCGATCGTGGACCTTGTGGACGAAGTACTTGATCATCTGCTCGGTCACGTCGAAGTCGCTGATGACCCCGTCGCGGAGCGGGCGGATGGCGATGATGCTGGCCGGCGTCCGGCCGACCATCCGCTTCGCTTCGGCCCCGATCGCCAGGACCCGCTTGGTCTTCGCGTCGATCGCGACGACCGACGGCTCGCTCATCACGATCCCCCGGTCGCGGACGTGGACGAGGGTGTTCGCGGTGCCGAGATCGATTCCGATGTCGCGGGAGAAGAGGCCGAGGAAGCGGTCGAGCATGAGGGCGGGGGCGTCCTTCGCGGTGCGGGTCGGGGTCGGATCGCAGCGGCTCCGCGGGGCCAGGCGGTGCGGATCGCGCGCTCGGAATGTCGGTCCGGGGAAGCCCGGGCAGTATACCCGGCCCGCCCGAACGCGCCGGAGGGGTCCGGTCCGAGCGCGCTCGCGCCCGACCCGGCTGGCGGTGGCGCGCCTCGTGCTTATGCCGTGTCAGATGCACCTCATCCGGCCGCTGGCTGATCAGCCTCATTGATCGCTGGAGCCCCGGATGAGCGTGGCCTCGTTGCCGATCCGACCGATCCGACCGATCATTCTGTCGGGCGGAAGGCTCGCTCGCAGCCGATTTGATCAACGGCACCGATCAGCCGTCGGCCACGCGATCAGCCGGCGCGCCGCGCCGGCCGATCGAAGCTCACCCCGCGGTCGCGGAGCGAGGCGAACGAATCGTGGCCGATCACGAGGTGGTCGAGCAGGTCGATGTCGAGCAGGCGGCCCGCGGCGAGGGCTTCAGCGGTGAGATGGAGGTCGTCGGGTGACGGGGTCGGGTCGCCGCTCGGATGGTTATGGACGAGGATCAGGCCGCTGGCGTTGAGTCGGACCGCATCCCGGAACAACTCGCCGACCCTGACCAGCGACGACGAGACGTTGCCCTGGTAGACGGTCGCGACCCGGAGCACGACATTCTTCGTGTTCAGGAGCACGACCCGCAGCTCCTCGCGCTCGAGACGGCCCATCTGGAGCATGAGGCGGTCGGCCACGTCGCGTGGCGAGCGGATCGTCCAGCGCCCGGCAGGCCAATCCGCGAGAAGGCGCCGCCCCAACTCGAACGCTGCGGTCAGCTGGGCGGCCTTGGCCGCGCCGACGCCGGGCAGCGCCTCCAGCTCGAGATCGCTCGCCCGGGCAAGACCGGTCAGGCCCTCGTGGCGGGCCAGGGCATCCTCGGCCAGATCGAGCGCCGACCGACCGCGTGAGCCCGAGCCCCACAGCAGCCCGATCAGCTCGGCCGATGACAGCCCGCCGACACCGCGCATCGCCAGCCGCTCACGCGGCCGCTCGGCCGCCGGCAGCTCCCGGATCGCCCGGCCGGGCCGAGGGGCGCAGTCCGGATCCCGGATGGTGCTGGTTGTCTCGACGTGTCCGCCGCTCATGCCTGCCTCGTGTTGGCGGCGGGATCAGGAGTCCCCGGACCCGAACGACGGAAGCCCGCCGATTCCTCCCGCCATCCGGATCCGGGAACACGACGAACGGTAGCGAGCGACCCTCACCTGCCGGTCACCTGCCGCTTCACCGCGGCTCCACCGCGGCTCCTCCGCGGCTCCTCGCAGAACGCGGCCCGCGCAGCCGACGCACCTAGACGGCGATTGGATTCGCCCGGTAGTACTCGGCAACGAGCAACAGGATCCCGTTGAAGGTCATGTGGAGCCCGATCGGAGCCCAGATCGAGCGCGTCCGGATGAACAGCCAGCCGAGCGCCAGGGCAACCGGCAGCCGGCTCGCGAAGCCCACGACGATCAGTCCGCTAGCCTCGCCGAGGGAATCGGCGCTCACATTGATCACGTGGGCAAGGGCGAAGACGAGCGACGCTCGGACGATGGCGCCGCGCTCGCCGACGGTCCGCCGCCAGGCGCTGATCGCGAACCCGCGGAACACGGCCTCCTCGGCGATCGGGGCGATGACCGCGCCCGCAATCAGCTGGACGACGAGCCCGGCCGCGACCCCGGTCGGCGGCAACGGCGACTCCGGCACGACCTTGAAGGCGCTGACAAGGACGTACGCCACGATCGACGTCAGGCCGATGACCGGCACGGCGACCGTGGCACCGAACAGGAGATCGCGCAGGGCGCTTCCGTCGAACCGACGCCAGCCCATCTCCGCCCACGACAGGGCGTCCGTGCCGACGACCGTGAGGCGCAGGATTCCGATGAAGACGACTGCCTGGAGCGAAACCAGGATCAGGTTGACCCAGTAGTCCGGGACGTCGACTCCGCGGAGCGTCAGCTGGAGGATTAGGCCGATGCTCGAGGCGACCACGTAGACAGCCGCGACCGTGGCGGCGAGGACGAGATACGGCGACGGCCCGGGATAGGGAAAGCCGCGCGCCCGCCGTTCGATCGCCTGGTTGCCGGCGCCCGCGACGAGCCCGACCGTGAGCAGGAGCGGGCCCAGGAAGTAGAGGAACAGGCCCGATGCCGCCAGGGCTCCGATCAGGACGAGGGCGAGGCCCGCGATCGTCGCCAGCCAGCCGACGACGAACAGGCCGGGAGCGGCCCGCCCCTCGATCGTGAACGTCGACAGACCGGGTCGGCTGCCGGCCGGATCAATGGGCTCGCTCGCATCAGGCGAGACATCCGGCGGGACATCCGGCGGGACATCCGGGCCGTCGAGGTCGAGCGGGCGGGTCACTCCGGAAGGGTCGGGTCCGGCGGGCCGGTCGGGATCGTCCGGGGTCACGTCAGCGGCCCCGGGCTCGGCGCGTCAACGGCCCCGCTAACCCTCGGGCAGGACGTCAGGCGTGGTTCGCGGCGACGACGGCCGGGCGGACGTCGGCCGCGGCCGGGCCATGGATCGCGACATCGCCGTCCGATCGTCCTCGACATCCGGTCCGGAACCGCTGCGGGCGATCCGGCCCGTGTCCGAGCCGGGCAACGGCGAGATCGGGGCCGGCCGGCCGGAGGACGAGGACAGGGCCGGCGTCGCCCGCTCGAAGTCCTTGCCGCACCAGGCGCACAGCGACCAGTCGAGGCCGACCAGCCTGCTGCAGTTGGGGCAGACCCGGTTCAGGCGGGTCCGGCACGTCGGGCAGATGATCCATTCGTCGTTGACCTTGCGGGCACACGTCGGGCAGCTCCGGATCGCCTCGACCTCGGCCAGGAGCGCCTCCTCGGCGAGGTTCCGTTCATACACCTCGCCGATCTTCTCGTGGGGCCGGATGATCTTGTAGACGAAGATCGCGAGCGGAAACACCGGCAGGAAGACGATGACGAGGCTGGCCGCGGCGTACGGCAGGATCGCGTTCTCGGTCCGCTGCTGCATGTCGCGGAAGACCCAGTAGGCGCTCGCGAGCCAGAGGACGACGAGGTAGACGGCGATCGAGTAGATGACGAACTGGACGACGGGGCTTCCGAAGAACCCGCCCAGCGCCTTGCCGATCTCACCAAAGATCTGGTCCATACGGCCTGGCTGGCTGCCTCCGATGCGGTCCCGGCTGGTCGATTCGACGGCGGACCGTGCCGCCCGCGCGGGCGGGCCGGCGTCCGGCGCAGTGTAGCAGGGGCAGGATCGCCACCCCTCGTGGCCTACCCGACGGGCGGACCCTCTGGATCGTGACGAGCGGCGCCGTCGAGCAAGCCGCCGACGACGAGGACGATTGCGCCCGCCAGGACGACCCAGGCACCGACCGACCGGCCCAGGAAGCCGAACAGGTACGGCCAGAGGAGGCCGACGAGGAGAGCGGCCATGGCGATCGCGGCCCGTCCGACGGGCCAGCGCGCCGTGGCAGCCCCGGCGAGGGCCACGACCACTGTGCCGAGCAGCAGCACGACCACGATCCAGTGGCCCGGCCCGGCCAGTCCCCACTGGGTGAAGTAGCCGCCGAGCAGGCCGGCCCCGGCCAGGACGTTTGCCCACGGCAGAAGGAAGCCGAGCGCGGCCACGGTTGCTCCGCCGGCGATGACGGCCCGTGGCGTGTCGTCGGCGAGGTCGAGGGATCCGAACAGGCCGCGGAGGTCGAGCCCGCGCGGCGATCTCGAGGATTCTCTGGCGGCGTCCGGGAGTGCCGCGGCGTTCCCGCTGGCGGCGGTTGGAGCCGGATCGAGCGCGTCGAGGAACGCCGACGGTGGGAGGTACGACCCGGCCGGTGTCCGGGCGACCGCCAGCCGCTCTGGGCGAGGGTCGCCCGCGGAGGGCCAGGCCGGCCCGGCCGATAGCGTCTGCGGAGCCATGGGAGTCAGCACCGCGGGCTCCGGCGACGGAGCGCCAGCGGGCTGAGCCTCGCCGCGGGCCGCGGGCTCGACAGCCGCGGGCTCCCGGTCGGCCGGCGAGTCGTCGCTGGTGCCCAGTTGCTCGTCGGTGGCGTCGTCGGCAGGCTCGTCGAGCGCCCGTGCAAACCCTGCCGGCTCGAGCCTGGCACCGGCGTGAGGCTCCCAGCCATCCAACTGCGGCTGGGCGTCGTCGTGCTCGACACCGGGCGCCCGGCCTTGGGCCGCGACCGACGCGGTTTCCTCTCGCGCGACCGGCGCGACCGGGTCGAC
>JACCVQ010000077.1 GCA_013698095.1 Chloroflexota bacterium | reverse complement strand
GTCCACGCCCAGTCGCCGACCCCGCCGGCGGGTCCAGGCCCAGTTGCCGACCCCCGGCGCTGTGCACTCGGTGCACCTATCAGCCCGCGTCGACCGACGGTCGGAGACTGCCGCGCTTGGCCAAGCGACCTGGCCACTCGATTTGTGCACCGCATGCACCGATCGGTCCGAATCAGTCGAATCGTGGCTGATCCGTGCACCGGTTGAGAATCCGGACGAACTCGCGATCAAAGCAGGACGATCGCGCTCGCCGCAGGACACTGGCCGCTCTTGAGCGCCGCGAGTGCCTCGCGGCCCGGCATCGGAAAGGCCCCAGCGAATGCATCCGCGTGGAGTCGGAGCACCCAACGGTTGTGGCGCGTATTGGCAACCAGCAGGATCATGCGGCCAACGCCGTCGTCGCGCATCTTGAGAGCGACCCTTCGCTGAAGCGCCTGAACGTCACGCAGCCGGGTCTCCGCCTCAACCGGGATGGACCAACCCCGACCCGTGACGACGCGATCCCAAGCGCGGCGGTCGCCCGCGACCTTCAGTGGAACCTCGTCGGATGAGCGGACGCTCGGATGAAGCACGGTCTTGAAGCGGCTCAGCAACGCGAGTTGCGCAACGTCGCGGACGGGTTCGGATCCCGGATAGGCGCGCAACGGAAGATCGAGCCCAACGACAGCCCCAACCAAAGTGAGTGTCACATATGAAACGCTGGGCAACCGCCCGCGCTCGATCCGACTGACCTGGGAGCGCGAGATGCCCGCGACCGCGGCGACTTCTGCCTGCGTGAGGCCGGCCATGAGCCGCCCCTCTCGGAGCGCCTCCCCGATCCGCGTCAGGGTGCGTTGGGCGAGGTATCGGGCGCGATCGATCCGTCGTTCGCGAGCTGGTACAGGGTCACGATGCCAGCCGGCGCTTACCTCTCGATCAACGCGCGCGGCAGGCTCGTCGGGTGAGTTCCCGATACGCCGACAGGACATGCCCGGGGTCGCACGACGTGCGCCGGTACCATGGCCGCGTGGACGATCGGTCGCTGCTGCCGGGTTGGGACTCCGTGCCGGAAGCCGGGGTACCCGCTGCGGTGCCGCCGCGAAGCGTCGCTCGACACGCGGAGGGGGCCGGGCCCGTTCCTGCGCCGCCCGGAACCTTCGGGCTCCGGATCCTCGCTGTCAGCGAGGTCGCCCGAGCGATCCGCGAAGCCGTCCGGGCCGACCCGCGCCTGACCGACGTCTGGGTCGAGGGCGAGGTGGGCCGGGTGACGGTGAGCAGCGCCGGCCACGCGTACTTCACGCTCAAGGACGCTCGCAGCACGTTGAACTGCGTCTGGTTCAGCGACGAGCGGGCCCGCTCCGCATTCCAGCCCCAGGCCGGGCTCCGGATCGTCGTCCACGGCCGGGTCGACCTGTTCGAGCAGCAGGGTGCGGTCCAGCTCTACGTCGAGTCGATCCAGCCGGCGGGCTTCGGCGATCTCGCGATCCGGTTCGAGGCGCTCAAGGCCCGCCTGTCCGCTGAGGGCCTGTTCGACGCCGGTCGCAAGCGGACGCTCCCGCAGCGGCCCACGACGATCGCGGTCATCACCAGCCCCACCGGCGTCGTCTGGCGCGACGTCGCGACGGTCCTGACCCGGCGTTGGCCGTTGACGGCCGTGCTGCTCGTCGCGTGCAAGGTCCAGGGAGACGATGCGCCAGAGAGCATCGTCCGGGCGTTCGGCCGGCTCGAGCGCTGGATCGTGGTGGCGACCCGTGACGGCCGGCCGGAGGACGTGCCCCAGGTCACGATCCTGGCCCGCGGTGGTGGCTCGCTCGAGGACCTCTGGTCGTTCAACGATGAGCGCGTCGTGCGGGCGGTCGTGGGACATTCGCTGCCGGTCGTCTGCGGCGTCGGCCACGAGGTCGACGTGACCCTCGCCGACTTCGCGGCGGATGTCCGGGCCGCCACGCCGTCAGCCGCGGCCGAGCTGGTCGTCCCTGACCGGGCCGACTGGATGGCTGCCTTCCGGAGGGCAGGGGAGCGGACCGCGGCGGCCGTCGGTCGGACCCTGGACGCGGCCGGTCGCGAGCTGGCCGCCGAGCGGCGGGCACTCGACCGGCTCGACCCACGCGCTCAGCTTGTTGCCGACCGCGAGCGGGTCGGACTCCTGCTCGACCGGGCCGTCCGGGTTGCCGACGGGGCGATCATCCGACGCCGCTCGGTCCTCGATGCCGCCGCGAGCGCCGCCCCGCGCCCGATCCTCGCCCGACTCCTGGCTGCTCGCTCGACCCTCGACGCCACCGCCTCGGCCCTGGCAGTCCTCGATCCGCAGGCGACCCTGGAGCGGGGCTACGCGATCGTCCGGCGAGCCATCGACGGGCGGATTCTGCGCGATCCCGCGGAAGCTCCGGCGGGAACCGATCTGTCGGTCCGGCTGGCCGCCGGCGATCTGCCCGCGACGGCGGGCGAGGGAGGAGCCCGAGCATGATCGGGCTCGCGCTGTATGTGGGGATCGCGATCGCGATCCTGGCGGTCGGTCTGGGCATTGGTATCCTCGTCGCAGGCCGGATCACGCGCTGGCTGGACCGCGCCGACGAGGAGCCCGATGACTGCTGAACCGAGCACGACCGCCGGGCCGGACGCCGCCGGGAACGCCGACGCCCCGGCCGCCGCCGCCCCTGGCGCCGCAGCGGGCGCGGCTCGGCCCGTCGACTCGACGATCGAGAGCCTGACGTTCGACGACGCCTTCGCCGAGCTCCGCGCGGTCGTGGCCGAGCTCGAGGCCGGCGGACTCGCCCTGGAGGAAACGATCGCCCGGACCGAGCGTGCCGTCGCCCTCCAGCGTCACTGCGAACAGCTCCTCGGGGCGGCGGAGCTGCGCGTCCGACAGTTGATCAGCCGGCCCGGCGGCGACCTCGAGGCCCGCGACATCGCCGCCGACGAGGCGTCAGAGGCGTAGCCCGTTCGAGGGCGCCGCCCGTTGAGGCATGCGCCCGTCCCAGAAACGTGCGACCAATCAGGAACACGTTATAGTCTGGTGGTGCGCAGGATCCATCCATCGCAACGCCGCGCACGAATCCGTCTGACGAGCGACCATTCGCCCGACGTCATCGACGCCTCGCCGTATCCGGAGTCCATCGCCCCCGTGCCGACCACCCCGATCCTGCCGACCCTGACCGGACCAGCCGAGCTGCGCGGCCTCACCGAGGTCCAGCTCGAGCAGCTGGCAACCGAGATCCGCGAGACGATCATCGCCACAGTGGCCACGACCGGCGGCCATCTGGGTAGCAGCCTCGGCGTGGTCGAACTGACGATCGCGCTCCACCGCCTGCTCGAGTCGCCGCGCGACCGGATCGTCTGGGACACCGGGCACCAGGCGTATCCCCACAAGCTCCTCACCGGACGCTTCGCCCGGTTCGGCACGCTCCGCTCGCTTGGTGGCGTCGGCGGCTTCCCACGTCGGAGCGAGTCCGAGCACGACGTCTTCGACGGCGGCCATGCCGGGACGGGTCTGTCGATCGGGCAGGGCCTCGCGACCGCTCGAGACATCCGCAGGAGCGGTGAACGGATCGCGGTCGTCGTCGGAGACGCGGCGATCACGAGCGGCCTGAGCCTCGAGGCGCTCAACGACATCGGCCAGCGCAAGACCCAGCTCCTGATCGTGCTCAACGACAACGAGATGTCGATCAGCCCGACGGTCGGTGGCCTGTCCAAGTACCTGAGCCACATCAAGCTGTCGGGAACGTGGCAGTCGAGCAAGAACGCCTACGACGAGCTCGTCGGGCGTATCCCGGCGGTCGGGCCGACGGTCAAGGAGCTCAGCCAGCGGCTTCGGGCGTCCGTCGTGAACTTCGCCCAGGACGGCCGCCTGTTCGAAGACCTCGGGATCACCTACATCGGCCTCGTGCCGGGCCATGACCTCAAGGCGCTCCTCTCGACCTTCCAGCAGGCGCTCGAGCTCAAGGGCCCGGTCATCGTGCACGTCCGGACCCAGAAGGGCCGTGGTTTTCGCCCGGCCGAGGCGGACCAGATCGGCTTCCATGGGGCGGCCCTGCCGCCGATCGCCCTGCCGTCCGAGAGCGCCGCGGCGGCCGAGCCGGAGCCCCCCACGTCAGGTCACGCTCCCAAGCCGCCGCGGGCGATGCCGACCGAGACGATGGCCGATGACGCCGCGCCAGCCAGCGCCGTCGCCAAACCCGCCAAGAACCCGAACTACACCGCGACCTTCGCGAAGCAGCTGATCGAGCAGGCCCGGACCGATCCGCGGATCGTCGCGATCACCGCCGGGATGCCGACCGGCACCGGCCTGTCGACATTCCAGGCCGAGTTCCCGGCCCGGTTCATCGACGTCGGGATCGCGGAGCAACACTCGGTCGCCCTCGCGACCGGGCTGGCGATGGGCGGCATGCGTCCCGTGGTCGCGCTCTACTCGACGTTCCTCCAGCGGGCGTTCGACCAGACCGTCCACGACGTCTGCCAGAACGACCAGCCGGTGCTGATCGCGGTCGATCGGGCCGGACTCGTCGGTGAGGACGGGACGAGCCACCAGGGGATGTTCACGTTGTCGGCCCAGCGCCAGCTTCCGAACCTGGTGATCGCCAGCCCCAAGGACGAGCAGGAGCTCCGCTCGCTGCTCCTGACCGCGTTCGGCCAGGACCGGCCGTTCGCGCTGCATTACCCGCGTGACCCGGGCTTCGGGCTTGCGCCGGTCGAGCCGGCCGCCATCCCCGTCGGGCGCGGCGAGGTCCTGCGGGATGGGACTGACGTCCTGTTTGTGGGGTTCGGGCCGATCGTCGCCCGGGCCGTCGAGGCGGTGGACCTGCTCGCCGCCGAGGGCTGGTCGATCGCGGTCGTCAACGCCCGCTTTGCCAAGCCACTCGATCGCGACCTGATCGTTGGTCAGGCACGGGGCAAGCGCCTCGTCGTCACGTTCGAGGAGAGCGTGGTCACCGGCGGGTTCGGTTCCGGGGTGCTCGAGGCCCTCGAAGAAGCGCGTCTGAGCGATCGCACTCTGCGCGACGTCCCGGTCCGGATCATCGGCATCCCGGGTGAGGCATTCGTCGACCACGGTTCCGTGGCCGATCTCCGTCACGTGCTCCGCCTCGACGGCCAGGGCCTGGCCGCCCAGGTCCGCGAGACGCTTGCCTCGATCGGGGCGACGGAGCCAGCCCGGTCGACACCCGAACCGGCGGACGATCCCGAGCCCGCGGTCGTCGCGACCTGATCGGTTCCCCGCCAGAATCTTGGTGTCGAGGGGTCTACGCTCCCATTGCGCGGCGGGTCGCCGGAGCGAAGAGGCACGCAGCCGTCGCGCCCCAGATCGCGACACCCACCAAAAGGAACGCGTCCAGATCGCCGAGTCCGGCCATCGCCGCGCCGAGCGCGACGAGGCCAACGACCGACACGACCAGGCCGAGCCGCCACGCCCACCGCCTGCCGAGGACGAGTCCGGTGCCGGCCATGGCGGCCGCCAGCGCATACGCGGCGATCAGCGAACCCATCCCGAGGCCGGCCCGACGAACATCGGAGGCGACCGCGCTGCCGTTCATGGCGCCCCACAGCAGCCCACCGCCGGCCATGAGTCCGGACAGGCCGATCAGGATCAGCAGGGCGGCGGCGAGCGTCAGGCTGATCGGTCGCTGGGTCATCCGGCCGTGGTCTCCAACGTCGTGATGAGTCGCCGCGAAGGCGGCTGTGCCACGATAGCCCGGTGAGCAACCGCCCGAGCAATGTCACGGGCCGCCCGGCGCGCCGCGTCAGGCAGCGGCTCGACCAGCTCGTCGTCGAGCGTGGTCTGGCCGACAGCCGTGCCCGCGCTCAGGCCCTGATCCTCGGCGGCAAGGTCCGGACGGGTGTCGGCGATGCCGTGCGCCTGGACCGCAAGGCCGGCGACCTGGTCGATCCGGACCTGCCGATCGCGCTCGTCGCGAGCGATCCGTACGTGAGCCGCGGCGGTCACAAGCTGGCGGCCGCGCTCGACGCGTTCGCGATCGACCCGGCCGGCCTCGTCTGCCTCGATGCCGGCGCCTCCACCGGTGGGTTCACGGACGTCCTTCTCCAGCGCGCTGCGTCCCGGGTCCATGCGGTCGACGTCGGGCGGGGCCAGCTCGCCGACCGGGTTGCCCGCGATCCCCGCGTCGTCGTCCACGATCGGACGAACGTCCGGACCCTCACCCCGGAGACCCTCGGCGAACCCATCGATCTCGCCGTGATCGACGTCTCGTTCATCTCCCTCGGCCTTGTCCTGGGACCGATTGCTTCGACGCTCCGGCCCGTGCCCAGCGCCCCGATCGTGGCCCTCGTGAAGCCACAGTTCGAGGTCGGCAAGGGCGCCACCGATCACGGGGTGGTTCGGGATCCGGCTGCCCACGGCGCCGTCCTGGAGCGGACCGTGGCCATGGCGTCGGAGCTCGGGCTCGGGATGCGGGCCGTGATCGCGTCGCCGATCCTGGGGCCAGAGGGCAATCGCGAGTTCCTCGTCCATCTCCAGGCAGGACCGCGCTGCGCCGAGATCGACCAGCGGATCGCCGAAGCGACCGGCCCATGGCAGGGGAGCGGCGGGTGACCGTTCAGCGGATCGGGTTCGCGTACAACCCCACGAACGACGCGGCCGTCGAGCTTCGCGAGCGCGCCGCCGGCTGGTGCCGGGAGCATGGCATCGATCACTGGGCCCTCCAGGCCCAGGACTTCGACGGCCTCTGCCGCGAGCTCGCGACGACCGACGTCCTCGTCGTCCTCGGCGGCGACGGGACCCTGCTCCGAGCCGCGCGGGCCGTGATCCAGGTCGACGTCCCGCTGCTCGGCGTGAACCTGGGCAAGATCGGCTTCCTCTCGAAGGTCGAGGCGGTCGAGCTCGAGGCCGTCCTCGCCAAGCTCGTGGCGGGCGACTTCACGATCGATGCCCGGATGGCTCTCGAGGCACGGCTCCTGTCCGGCGGGCGTGAGGATGGGGCGGCGATCCATCACGCCCTCAACGACGTGGTCGTCGCCCGCGGCGCCCTCGCTCGGGTCGTCCGGCTCGATGTTGCGATCGGCCCGACCCATGTCGCCACGCTCATCGCCGACGGCCTCGTCGTCTCGAGCCCCACCGGCTCGACCGGCTACTCGTTCAGCGCCGGCGGTCCGATCGTCGCGCCCGACAGCCGCAACCTGATCGTCACCCCGATCGCTGCGTACCTCTCGACCCTGCGGTCCATCGTCGTCGGGCCGGAGCAGGTGATCCGGGCCCGAGTCGTCGACGCCACCGAGGCGATCGTCTCGATCGACGGCCGCGAGGACGTCCGGATCGCGGTCGGCGACGTGATCGAGGTGCGGGCCCTCGCCCGGCCGATTCATCTCGTGGAGCCGGCCGGCAGCCAGCCGTTCTGGGATCTGTTCCGGCGCAAGGTCGAGCTCCTGCCGTCGTGAACGGGGTGGCCGGGTGGCGATGACCGATGAGCGCGATCGGCCGCGCCCGGCCGAGGCGGAGGACGCCGCCAGCGCCGACAGCGCCGACCGGGCCAAGATCGCCGCCGACATGGCAGCCGTCGGTGCCGCGCCGGGCCGCCTTCTCGAGCTGACCGTCGTGGATCTCGCCCTGATCGAGCGGCTCCGGCTCGAGCTCGCTCCCGGCTTCAACGTCTTCACCGGCGAGACGGGAGCCGGCAAGAGCCTGCTGATCGACGCCCTCGGCCTGGCGGTGGGGGCCCGCGCGGATACGACCCTCGTCCGGCACGGAGCGGAGACCGCGCGGGTGACGGCGTTGTTCGATCGTCTGCCCGAGCCGCTGATCGCGTCGCGCGAGGTCTCGGCAACCGGCCGCTCGACCGCGCGCGTGGACGACGAGGCGGTCACGGCCGCGCAGCTGGCCGAGACCGTCGGTGGCCTCGTCGAGATCCACGGCCAACACGACCAGCAGCGTCTCCTTGACGAGCGCTGGCAACGCGACCTGCTCGATGCGTTCGGCGATCACGACGCGCTCCGGACGACCATGGCGGCCGCGGTCGGGCGCTGGCGCGACAACCGGACGCTGCTCGCTGCTCTCGAGCTCGATCCGCGCGAGCTGACACGCCGCCTCGAGCTCGCCGAGCACGAAGCGACCGAGATCGCCGCGGCGAATCTCCGGCTCGGCGAGGCCGGCGAGATCCGGGCCCGCCTCGACGCCGCCCAGCATGGCGAGGCGATCGCCCGCGGCGGTGCCACGCTCGCGGACCTGCTGACCGGCGACGAGACCGGCGCCCGCGAGATCGCAGCCGTCGCCGTTCGCGAGGCACGTGTCCTCGCCCGGCTGGACAGCCGGTTCGAGGACGTCGCGGAGCGGCTCGCCGGCCTCGAGGCGGAGCTCGAGGACCTCGCCACGACCGCGCGCGACCTGGCCGAGACGATAGACCACGATCCCGCCGAGCTGGCCGGGCTCGAGGAGCGCCTGTCGACGATCTTCAGCCTCGAGTGGCGCTACGGCGACGACGAGGCGGCGGTCCTCGCTCACGGCGAACAGGCTGCCGCGGAAGCCGACCGGCTGCGCGGCGTCGACGACGAGCGGGCGGCCCGCCAGGCCGACGATGCGCGCCTCCTCGAGCGGGTCGCCGTCGCCGGCGAGGATCTGTCGGCGGCCCGGCTGACGGCGGCTCGGGCCCTGGCGTCGGCGGTGGGGCGGGTCCTCGAGCAGCTCGGATTCCCGGTCGACGTGTTCGAGGTGGGGCTCGGGCGGCGGCCGGCCGGTCGCGACGACCCGGCGGTGGAGGTGGACGGCGACGCGGTCGCGTTCGATGCCACCGGCATCGACCAGGTCGTCTTCCGGATCGCTCCGAATGCCGGCGAGCCGGCCCGTTCCCTGGCGAAGATCGCGTCGGGCGGCGAGCTGAGCCGGATCGCCCTCGCGATCAAGGAGGTCCTCGCCGGAGTCGACGCGACGCCGACGCTCGTCTTCGACGAGATCGACACCGGGATTGGCGGCCGAAGTGCAGATCCGGTGGGACGAAGCCTGTGGACTCTTGCTCGCGGGCACCAGGTGCTGTGTGTGACCCATCTGCCCCAGATCGCGGCGCACGCGGATGCCCACTTCCAGATCGCGAAGCGGGAGCGGGGCGGCCGAACGGTGACCGAGGTGACGCGCCTCGATCACGACGGGCGGATTGTCGAGCTCGGCCAGATGTTGGCAGGGACGGCCGCGGCCGGAGCTGGCGGGAGCGCGGCCCTTGCGTCGGCTCGGGAGCTGCTCGATCGGGCGGAAGGCTGGCGAGACCGGATCGCAGGGGGCGAATGATGGCGGTGGCCGCCCACAAAGCGTCGCCGCCCCTGGATCGGGTGATCGACGACTACCTGACCTACCTCCGGGTGGAGCGCGGCCTTGCCCCGGCGACGATCCGGGCCTACCGGGCGGACCTCTCGGACTTCGCCGCCGGTCTCGGTGGCACAGGCAGCTGGGCGGACGGCCCCGAACCAGCCCGCGCTCATCTCGCCGCTCGGACCCGACGGGGCACGAAGCCAGGCGCGGACCCGGGCCTCGCCCCGACGTCGCTGCGGCGTCGTGCGGCCGCCATTCGTGGCTTCTACCGGTTCGCCTTCGGCGACGGCCTGATCCGGCGCGACGTCGCCGCCCACCTCGACCTTCCGCGCCAGTCGCGGCTCCTGCCCGAGACGCTGACCGTCGCCGAGGTCGAGGCCCTCCTCGAGGCTGCCGCCAATCTCCGCGCCCGCGCCCTGCTCGAACTGCTGTATGCCGCTGGCCTGCGTGTGAGCGAGGCGCTCGCGCTCGACCGCGAGGACTTCTCGGCGGACGGCGGCTTCGTCCGGGTGATCGGCAAGGGCGACAAGGAGCGGCTCGTCCCGGTCGGCGACATCGCCCTCGACTGGCTCGCTCGTTGGATCGACGAGGGGCGGCCGGCGCTGCTCGCCTTTCACCATGTCGAGCCCGTCCGGGGCGGCCCGCTGTTCCTCGGCGATCGCGGCGGCCGGCTGGCCCGCCAGCAGGCGTTCGCGATCGTGAAGACCGCCGCCCGCGTCGCGGGCCTGCCCGCAGCCGTCAGCCCGCACACGCTCCGCCACTCGTTCGCGACGCACCTGCTCGAGGGCGGAGCGGACCTGCGGATCGTCCAGGAGTTGCTCGGTCATGCGAGTATCTCCACGACCCAGCTGTACACCCACGTCACCGGGGAGCGGCTCCGCGAGGTCTATGCGCGAGCCCATCCGCGGGCCTGATAGGGAGAACATCAGCCGATGGCCTATCTCGACAACCTGCTCGCCTCGGGGGAGCAACCGATCCGCCGCGAGCACCAGCACTGGTTCGTCGTCGTCGCCGATGCCCGCTATGCGATCTTCGCGTTCCTGGCGGCAATCCTCCTGCTCGTCCTGTCCGGCGCGGTCCCCAATGACAGCGGTGGCCAGGGCCTCCGTCAGGGGATCGGCTATGCGGTCCTCGCCCTCGTGATCGGCGGGCTCGCGTACCTCGGGTGGCAGATCCTGCGCTACCTGAACGAGGAGTTCATCGTCACGACGCGACGCGTCCTCCAGACCGAGGGCGTCATCAACAAGCGCGTCGTCGACAGTTCCCTGGAGAAGATCAACGACGCGGTCCTGAGCCAGTCGCTGTGGGGCCGGATCTTCGGCTTTGGTGATCTCGACGTCCTGACGGCGTCGGAGGCCGGGATCTCGCGCCTCCGGATGCTCCGCCAGGCCGACGACTTCAAGCGGGCGATGCTGGAGGCCAAGCATGAGCTCGAGCTGGAGCTGTCCGGTGCTCGTCCGATGCCCGGTCCCGCGATCCGGACCGGCCCGCCGGTCGCGGTTCCGACCGCGGCGCCGGCTCCGGAGGTCCAGCGCCCGCCCGCTCCGCCGCCGATGTCGGCCGACGAGGTCACCCGGACGCTGGCCAGCCTGGCCGACCTGCGCGATCGCGGGGCGATCAGCGCAGAGGACTACGAGGCGAAGAAGTCCGACCTGCTCCGCCGCCTGTAGCATTCGGTCAGGCGCCAGGCGCGCCAGGCTGCCCGGCCCGCCCCCGATTGCGAAGGATTCCGCTTGTTCGTCCAGGAAAACCCCGTGGCCGCGATCGCGCTGATCGCGTTCTTCCTGCTCCTGTCCTTTCCGGTCCACGAGTTCGCCCACGCTTTCGCGGCCTATCGCCTCGGCGACTCGACGGCGAAGATGTTCGGTCGGCTGACGCTCAATCCGATCGCCCACTTCGACCAGGTCGGCGGGACGATGCTCGTGATCTCGATTCTGCTGACCGGATTTCCGCTCGGGTTCGCCCAGACGCCGGTCAACCCGCGCAATCTGCGCGGTCGCTACGGTGAAGCGATCGTGGCCGCGGCCGGTCCACTGTCCAACATGTTGCTGGCCGCGATCTTCGCGATCCCGCTCCGGGTCATGCTGTCCGATCCGGGCATGCTGCTCGGCAACTTCGAGATCGCGAGCATCCTGTCGTTCATCGTTCGGGGCAGCATCATCCTGGGCCTGTTCAACCTGATCCCGATCCCGCCCCTGGACGGCGGCACGATCATGCTGTCGCTCGTCTCACCTCAGACCGCCTGGCGGATCCGGCCGGTGCTCGCCCAGTACGGCTTCTTCCTGATCATCCTGCTGATCCTGCCAATCGGGGGCCAGTCGGTGATCGGCCGCGTCCTGCTTCCGATCACAAGCGCGATCTATGGCGTCCTGGTTGGCTGAAGCGGCCGTCGCCGAACCGCGCTCCGCGGCCCCGGCGATCGTGTTCGGGGCCGGTCGCCGTCCCGAATCCGCGACCCAGGTCCGGATCGAGTCGTTCGATGGCCCGCTCGCGCTCCTCCTCGCCCTGATCGAGGCCCGCCAGCTCGATGTCGTCAGCGTTCCGCTCGGCGCTCTCGCCGACGCCTACGTCGACGCCCTCGCCGGCCTCGAAACCGACCGCCTCGGCAACATCAGCGCGTTCGTCGCGGTCGCCAGCCAGCTGATCCTGATCAAGAGCCGGGCGATCCTGCCACGGCGCATCGCGGAGGCTCCCGGTGAGCTGCCCGACGAGGGCGCGGACCCCGAGGCGGAGCTCCGCGCTCGGCTCCTCCTGTACCGGGCCCATCGCGACGCCGGGCGCCACATCCAGGAGATCGCCATCGCGCGGATCGGGCTGTTCCGGCGCGAGCCGTCAATCGCCTCTGCCGCGGGCCGGGCCGGCGCGCGTCCGCCCGACGGGCCGCCTCTCGATCCCGCGGCCCTGATCCAGGCGCTCGGCCGGCTGGCGCTGATCAGGCCGCCACCGATCCTGCCGCCAGAGACCGTCGCCCGCACGATCACGCTGACAGAGCGGGCGGAGATCATCCGGGCCGCGATCCGCGGCCACGGCTCGTTCGTCCTCCAGGAGCTGCTCGCCGGGGTCCGCGATCGGGTCGTCGTCGCGATCACGTTCCTTGCGTTGCTCGAGCTGATGAAGCGGCGCGAGATCGTCGTCAGCCAGGCCGAGCCGTGGGGCCCGATCGTCGCCCGGGCGACGACCGCCGACGAGAGCTCGGTCAGCGGCGCGAAGACGAGCGTGCCCGTGTCGGACGAGCCGATCGACGAGAGCCTGGAGTCGTTCGCGTGATCGACGAGCGCTCGGTGGAGTCGGCCGAGACCGCCGAAACGCCCGCTGACCTCGAACGCGACCTCGAACGCGACGTCGATAGCCCGCCGCCCGGCGAGCAGCTGTCCGAGTCCCAGCTCGAAGCCCTCCTGTTCGTCGCCGAGCGGCCCCTGACCCGGCGCGAGATCGCCGCTGTCGCCGGGGTCGATCGGGCGACCGTCGATGACCGGCTCGGCGACCTTGAGGTCGCTCTCGACGCGCGCGGGATCCGGCTCGTCCTGTCCGGCGATCGAGTGGAGCTCGTCACGGCCCCGGATGCGGGCGCGCTCATCGCCCGCTACGTCGGCGCCGATGCCGTGCGCCTGTCGCCGGCCTCGCTCGAGACGCTGGCGATCGTTGCCTATCGCCAGCCCGTCACGAAGTCCGCGGTAGAGCGAATCCGCGGCGTGGATTCCGACTACACGATCAGGACGCTGCTCCATCGCCGGCTCGTCGTCGAGCTCGGCCGCTCGGATGCGCCCGGGCGGCCGTTCCTGTATGGGACCGGCTTCGAGTTCCTGGAGCGCTTCGGAATGACGAGCCTCGACGAGCTGCCGCCGCTCGAGCTCGAGATCGCCGCACGCCTGATCGAGGACGAAGAGGCGGCCGCGGCCGAGCCGATCGCGACCCAGGACGCGGTGATACCGGCGTCTGACGCCGCAACCGACCCGCCCCCGGAACCCGCCCGGCGCGAGGACTGAGTGCCAGACGAACGTCTCCAGAAGGTGATCGCCGCCAGCGGTCTCGCCTCGCGCCGGGCCGCCGAGGCGCTGATCGCCGCGGGCCGGGTCCGGGTCGACGGCCGGCGGGCCACGATCGGCCAGGTCGTCGATCCTGCGAAGGCCAAGATCGAGGTCGACGGGCTGCCGATCGGCGATGCCGCCCGGGTGACCTACCTGCTGCTCCACAAGCCTGCCGGCGTGACCTCCACCACCCAGGACCGCCATGCCGAGTCGACCGTCCTCGACTTCGTCCCGACGGCGCTCGTCCCGGACGGCGCCCGGCTCTATCCGGTCGGACGGCTCGACCAGGACAGCGAGGGTCTCCTGATCCTGACGAACGACGGCGGCTGGTCCGAGAAGGTCCTTCACCCACGGTTCGGGGTCGAACGCGAGTACGGTCTGGCGGTCAGCATCCCACTCTCGTACGACCAGGTCCAGGTGCTCGAGGACGGGGTTCCGCTCGAGGAGGGCCTCGCGACCCTCCACCACCTCCGCGCGATGACCCCGATCGAGATCGAGCGACTCGAGGAGCTCCTTGATCCGCCCCCTGCGCCCGGCCTCGCCTGGTATCGGGTCACGCTGCGCCAGGGCTGGAAGCGCCAGCTGCGGCGGGTGTTCGGGGCGATCGAGGCGCCGATCGAGCGACTGATCAGGGTCCGGATCGGGCCGGTCCGGATCGATGGGCTGGCGAGTGGCAAGATCCGTCGCCTCAAGGCGCCCGAGGTGCGCGGGCTTGCCGGCGGTGGCGGGCGGTCCCGCGGCGACGACCGAGCAGGTGCCGATGACGGCGCCGCCGACACGACTCCGGCCGGGGCGACGGCCCGCGCCACACCGCGTCCAACCGCGCGCGGCCGTGGTGCGCCGCGCCCGACGACGGACAGGACGCGTTCGGCGGCAGCCGCGAGGAAGACCGGAGCCGCCCGACCACCCGCGGATCGATCCAGGCGTAAGCCCGATCGGCCCGACGCGGGCTGAGCCGCTGGTCCGCCCGCTCCGTGGGTGAACCGACGGAGGACGCCGCGCCTCCGGGCCTTCCTCCGCTCGTTCGCCCACCGGGTGACCGAACCGACGACGGAACAGCTCTTCCTCCGCTCGTTCGCCCACCGGGTGACTGAGCCGGGCCTCGGAGCCTCGCCAGCCCGGGCGCTATCCTCAACGGCGTGACGACACCACCCGGCCTCACGGTCGCCCTCGACGGGCCTGGTTCGTCCGGCAAGTCGAGCGTCGGCGCGGCGGCAGCCCTCGAGGTCGGCTATCGCTTCTGCGACACGGGCCTGCTCTACCGCGCGGCGACCTGGCTCGCCCTCGAGCGCCACGTCCAACCCGACGGCGACCGTGCCGACCCCGACGTCCTCGTCGCACTCGTCCCCGAGATTGCCCTCGTCGTCGACGCGTACGGCCGGTTGTCGCACGTCAGCGTCGACGGGGTCGATGTAACGGGTGACGTCCACAGCCCGCGCGTCGACGAAGCCGTGTCGGCCTTCAGTCGCGTCCCGGAGCTGCGGGCTGCCCTCCTCGAGCGCCAGCGCGCGCTTGCCGCCGAACCCGGCGGGATCATCATGGCCGGCCGCGACATCGGGACGGTCGTTCTGCCTGCGGCCGACCTGAAGATCTACCTCGGCGCGTCGGTCGAGGAGCGTGCCCGGCGCCGCACCGAGGAACGGGGCATCGCGCCGGATAGCCAGGAGGCGCGCCGAGTCCTCGCCCAGCTCCGACGCCGCGACGACCTCGACTCGACGCGGGATGTCGCCCCGCTTCGCGCCGCCGACGACGCGATCCACATCGTCACCGACGGCAACCGCTTCGAAGACACGGTCTCCGCCGTGACGAGCGCCATCCGGATCGCCGAAGCGTCGCGATCCGTCGGCGCCGCCGAGTCGCGCCGTTGAGTACGCCGACCGAGCCCGCCGACCGTCACACCGAGCGCCCGTCGGCGAAGCCCGTCCTCGCCGAGTCCGAGATCCTGCGAAGCGACGTCACGCCTCTGATCCGGGCGATCGCTGCCGTCAGCCGGTTCCTGTGCCGGAGCGTGACCCGCGTCCGGATCGAAGGCGACACCGGCGCGATCCCGCGCGAGGGCCCGGTGATCCTCGCCGCCAACCACGTCTCCAACTTTGATCCCGTGATGATCGGCGCCTTCCTCACCCCGCGCCTCGGGCGCCGGATCCACTGGCTCGGCAAGAAGGAGATGTTCGACTGGCCGATCGTCGGCTACATGGCCCGCAACGGCGGAGTCGTGCCCGTGGATCGCCAGGGCGCCGACGTCGAGGCGTTCCGGGTCGCCCGCCGGATCCTCGATGCCGGACACGTCCTGATGGTCTTCCCCGAAGGCACGCGCAGCCCGACGGGCCAGCTCCAGACGCCCAAGGACGGGCTCGCGATGCTGGCTCTCCGGACCAACCCGACGATCGTTCCGATCGGCTTCTCGAACACTGACGCGGTCTGGCCCAAAGGCCGCCCGATCCCGCGCTTCGGCGGCCACGCCACGATGCGGATCGGGGAACCCTTCCGGCTCGCCGACCTGCTTCCGCCCGCGATCGACCGGAAGGCCGCCAAGGGGCTGGCCACGGCGTTGATCATGCAGCGGATCGCCGCCCTGATCGACCCTCGCCACCGCGGCACCTACGGCGAGGACCGCTAGTTCTGGAAGCAGCGACGCTCGCGTGGCGCCGTACGCTCGGCTGGCGAGCGTAGCCGACGCGATCCGCCCCGGATCGGGCGAAATCTGCACAAAATTCCCGTGGGACGAGGATTCCGAACGGATCCGGGCTGGTCTGGCGCGGAACTCGTCGGACACGACCGTGGGGCGAGGATCCCGCCGCGCCGGCGCACCAGCCCGGCCTGTCGAACCGGGATTCCGGGCCTCTCGTGCGATAATCGCCACGTATGGGAACCGTCCGAGAGATCAGCATCGCCCGGCGCACCGGCTTCTGCTACGGCGTGCGTGAGGCGATCGACAAGGCGAAGGAAGCCCGCGCGGCGGGCAAGTCGACCCATACCCTCGGCCAGGTCGTCCACAACGAGGGCGTGATCGCCGATCTCGAGCGGCTCGGGATCGAGACCGTCGAGACCCTCGACGACGTCGACCACGGCGCCGCGGTCGTCATTCGAGCCCACGGCGTCCGGCCGGACGTGATGGAGCGCGCCAACGCCCGCGGTCTCGACGTGATCGACGGCACCTGCACGTGGGTGATCCAGGAGCACCGCGAGCTCGTGAAGCTCGTCGACGAGGGCTACACGATCGTCCTCCTCGGCACCCCCAACCACGCCGAGGTCGTCGGCATGCTCGGCTTCGCGCCCGACGCGATCGTCGTCGACGAGGAAGAGGAGTGGGCCCAGAAAGTCCCGCGCAAGAAGCGGATGGCGCTCATCAGCCAGTCGACCCAGCCGCCCTGGAAGTTCGAGAGGCTGGCCGCGTTCATGGTCGGCCGCAGCCACGAGCTCAAGATTGTCAACACGGTCTGCCCGGTCACGATCCGACGCCAGGAGGACACGGTCGAGGCCGCCCAGGCGGTCGACCTGATGGTCGTCGTCGGTGGCCGCTCGAGCGCCAACACGAAGGAGCTGACCCGGCTCGTCGGGATCGCCGGCAAGCCCGCGATCCAGATCGAGGGAGCGGGCGACCTCACGGACCCGTCTGTCTTCGAGGGTCGCGAGATCGTCGGGATCACCGGCGGCACCTCGACCCCGATCGAGGACCTCCGCGACGTCGCCGAGAAGGTCCTCCGGCTGGCCGGGACGCCCGACACCGCCGCGCGCGCCGCCGAGCTTGCCGAGGCGGCCCTCGCCGGCGCCGCGACGCCCGCCGGCAGGACCACGTCGCTGCCGACCTTTGTCCACAACGAGAGCGCGACGCCCGCCTCCGGCGCAGCCTGAGCCCATGGTTTCGCGCTCGCAGGCCGCCATTCCGGTTGTCGCCGTCGTCGGCCGGCCGAACGTCGGCAAATCCACGCTCTTCAACCGGCTGATCGGCCGTCGCCAGGCGATCGTCGAGGATCGCGCCCGGACGACCCGCGACCGGATGTACGGCGAGTCCGAATGGAACGGCCGGCGCTTCACGCTCGTCGACACTGGCGGGCTCGAGGTCGACACCGACGATCCGATCGAGCTCAAGGTCCAGGAGCAGGCCCGGCTCGCGATCCGTGAGGCTGACGTGATCGTGTTCCTCGGCGACGCGATCACGGGCCTCACCCCGGCCGACCTCGAGGCGGCTGAGCTCCTGCGGACGGCCAAGGCGCCGGTCATCGTCGCGGTCAACAAGGTCGACAACACTCAGCGCGAGGCGGACGCCGCCGAGTTCTGGTCGATGGGCTGGGAGGAGACCTACTCGATCTCCGCCTCGCACGGCCGCGGCACCGGGGACCTCCTCGACGCGATCGTGTGGGCCCTCCCACCCGAGACCGAGGGAGAGCTCGCCCGGAAGGCCCGCGAGAAGGAAGCCGACGAGTGGGCCAAGGACGTCGCGTCAGGCCGGCTCGAGCCGTACGTCGTCGGCGCAGACGGCAACGCCGTTGATCCGGACGAGGACGACGAGGACGGGCTCGACCGCTTCGAGGGCGGCGGGGGAGCCGCAGTCGAGGCGAAATGGGACGCGGCGATCGAGGCCGAGTCGGACGACGCCCCGGCGGCGATCGCCTTCGTCGGCCGGCCGAACGTCGGCAAGTCGTCGCTCCTGAACGCGCTCCTCGGCACGGACCGGGCGATCGTGTCCGAGGTCCCGGGCACCACCCGCGACGCCATCGACACCACCCTGGAGTGGGGCCGCAGCGAGATCACCCTCATCGACACGGCCGGCATCCGGCGACGCGGCAAGGTTGCGTCCGGCCCCGCCGCCGAGAAGTACTCGACCCTGCGCGCCCTGAAGGCGATCGGCCGGGCCGACGTCGCCGTCCTCGTCATCGATGCCGTCGAGGGCCTGACCGCCCAGGACGCTCATGTCGCGGGCTATGTCGTCGAGGAGGGCAAGGGCCTCGTCATCGCGGTCAACAAGTGGGACCTCGTCGAAGAGAAGACTGGCAAGACGTTCGACCAGTACGTCGAGTGGATCCAGACCGAGGTCCCATTCCTCGACTTCGCCCCGATCGTCGCGATCTCGGCCAAGACGGGCCAGCGGGTCGGCAAGGTCCTCGAGCTCGCGATCGACATCTGGGGCGAGCGCCGCAAGCGGGTCTCGACCGGCGAGCTGAACCGGATCCTGCGGGCAGCCGCGGAGCGCCAGGCGCCGCCGGTCGTCAAGGGCCGCCGGCCCAAGCTGTTCTACGGGACCCAGGCCGCGGTCGCGCCGCCGACGTTCGTGTTCTTCGCCAATGACGCGGCGTTGATCCACTTCTCGTACCGGCGCTACCTCGAGAATCGCCTGCGCGAGGTGCTGAGCTTCCACGGCACACCGATCCGCCTCATCTTCCGCGACCGCGAGTCGGTGAAGCTGCCGCGCAAGCGCTCGCCGCGGAGCGCGGGCAAGAGCACCGTGTCGAAGGCGCCGGCCGCGCGTCGGCCCGCCAGCGGCGGACTCCCCCCGAAACGATGACCGAGCCGCGGGTCGCGGTGGTCGGCGCCGGCGCGTGGGGAACGACGCTGGCGATCCTGCTCGGCAAGGTCGAGCCGGTGGTCCTCCTCGCCCACGACGCGGCTGCTGCCAACCGGATCGAGGCGGCGCGCCAGAACGAGCGACGCCTGCCGGGGATCGCGCTGCCGGCCGACGTCGCGGTGGCCTCCGACCCGGCGGCGATAGCTGCCGCCGTCGATCTCGTCATCGTCGCAGTCCCGTCGAACCATGTCCGGGCGTCCGTGGAGGGCATGGCCGGTCATCTCGCGCCGTCGGCGGCCGTCCTGAGCGTCGTGAAGGGCCTGGAGCCAGTGTCGCTCCTCCGGATGTCTCAGGTCATCGCGGCCGCCGCGGGGATCGGGCCGCGCCGGGTGGCCGCCCTGTCCGGGCCGAACCTCGCCGCCGAGATCGCGCGCGGACTGCCGGCCAGCGCTGTCGTCGCGGCGGAGGAGCCCGAGCTGGCCGATCGGATCGTGGACCGTCTCGGCCGGCGCGAGTTCCGGCTGTACGTGAACAGCGACCTCCTCGGGGTCGAGCTGTGCGGGGCGCTGAAGAACATCAT
>JACCVQ010000172.1 GCA_013698095.1 Chloroflexota bacterium | reverse complement strand
GTGCGCACGGGATCGAGCCCACGAGCATCGTGAAGGCGATCCGCGACATCGGCATGCGCCTCCGTGAGGTCGCCGAGGTCGAGGGGGCGTACGAGGGCGTCGGTCGCCCCGTCGCCGGGGGTGGGCTCCCGAAGGACGAGCTGACCCGGCTGGTGAGCGACCTCGAGCGCCAGATGAAGACCGCGGCCCGCGACCTCGAGTTCGAGAAGGCCGCCGCCCTGCGCGACCAGATCGTCGAGCTGCGCGGGATCCTCGTGCTGCAGGACGGCCCCGACGCCGTGCTCGCGGACGGGACCGCGCGGACGACCAGGCGCGTCGTGAAGCCGCGCGGGAGGTACCGGCGATGAGCGGCCCCCTGGACCCGCAGCGCTGATGCCGCTCGACCACATCCTGGTCAAGGGCGCGCGCGAGCACAACCTGAAGAACATCACCGTCCGCATCCCGCGGGACAAGCTGGTGGTGATCACCGGACTCTCCGGATCGGGCAAGTCGACACTCGCGTTCGACACCATCTACGCCGAGGGCCAGCGCCGTTACGTCGAGAGCCTGAGCGCGTACGCCCGCCAGTTCCTGGGCCAGATGGAGAAGCCGGACGTCGACCAGATCGACGGCCTGAGCCCGGCGATCTCGATCGACCAGAAGGGCGCCTCGCGCAATCCTCGCTCCACCGTCGGCACCGTGACCGAGATCTATGACTACCTCCGGCTGCTGTTCGCCCGGGCCGGTCATCCCCATTGCCCCAACGGCCACCCGATCGAGCGTCAGACGGTCCAGCAGATCGTCGATCAGGTCCTGACCCTGCCGGAGGGGACCCGCCTCCTGGTCCTCGCCCCGCTGATCAAGGACCGCAAGACCGAGGGTGACCGCGTCTTCGAGGGCGCCCGCCGGCAGGGCTTCGTCCGCGTCCGGGTCGATGGCGACATGGTCGACATCGCCGAGGCTCCGACGCTCGACAAGTACAAGCGCCACAGCATCGAGGTCGTCGTCGATCGGTTCATCGTCCGTCACGCCGATCTGCCCGACGGCGCCGAGCGCGGCCCCGACGGCCGGCCGATCGATCCTGAGACCGGCCAGCCGATGCCGGACCCGGACAAGTCGCGCCTCGCCGACTCGATCGAGACCGCGCTCCGCCTCGGCGAGGGCCAGGTCCTGATCGCCCCCGCACAAGCGCCCCCAGGCGCGCAGTTCGCCGCCGACGACGAGCCGGCGAGCTTCGAAGAGCGGCGCTACAGCGAGCGCTTCACCTGCCCGTACGACGGCTTCACGATGGACGAGCTGGAACCGCGCAACTTCTCGTTCAACTCGCCCCATGGGGCCTGTCCGGCCTGCGCCGGCCTCGGGACCCGGCTCGAGATCGACCCGGAGCTGGTCATCCCGGATACCAGCAAGAGCCTCCAGAAGGGCGCCCTCGTGCCGTGGGCCAAGATGCCGAACGACGCGTCGTGGCGGCTGAAGATCCTGGAGGCGATCTGCGCGTCCCACGGCTGGGACTTCAAGAAACCCGTCCGCGACCTGCCGCCCGAGGCGCTCGAGTACATCCTCCGCGCCAAGAAGGACGAGAAGGTCCTCGTCCGCTACCGCCACGAGCGTGGCGAGAACACGTACAAGGCGACGTTCGAGGGGATCGTCACGAATCTCGAGCGGCGCTACAAGGAGACCGACTCCGAGTACATCAAGACCGAGCTCGAGAAGTACATGGTCACCAGGCCGTGCCCCACGTGCAAGGGCAAGCGCCTGAAGCCCGAGGTCCTCGCGGTCACGGTCGACAGCCGCGACATCGCGGACATCTCGGACCTGTCGATCACCGACGCCCTCGACTGGATTGCCGCCCTGCCGCCGAAGCTGTCCGAGCGCGAACGGACGATCGCGGTCCAGGTTCTCAAGGAGATCACGGCCCGGCTCGGATTCCTCGTCGACGTCGGGCTGGATTATCTGACCCTCGATCGGGCGTCGGTGACGCTGTCGGGTGGCGAGGCCCAGCGGATCCGGCTCGCGACCCAGATCGGGACGACGCTCATGGGCGTCCTGTACATCCTCGACGAGCCGTCGATCGGGCTCCATCAGAAGGACAACGCGAAGCTGATCGCGACCCTGACCCGGCTGCGTGACCTGGGCAACACGGTCCTCGTCGTCGAGCACGACGAGGAGACGATCCGGACGGCCGACTGGGTCGTCGACATCGGGCCCGGGGCAGGCGAGCATGGCGGCGAGATCATCGCCAACGGGACGCTCGAGGATCTCCTCGCCGAGCCGCGCTCGATCACCGGGGCGTTCCTGCGGGGCGAGCGGTCCGTCGCCATCCCCGCGAAGCGGCGCAAGGGCAACCTGAAGAAGCTCGTCGTCAAGGGCGCCAGCGAGCACAACCTCCAGGACGTCGACCTGACGATCCCGCTCGGGACGTTCACCGCGGTGACGGGCGTGTCCGGCAGCGGCAAGTCGACGCTCGTGACCGACGTCCTCTACCGAGCCCTCGCGCGCGAGCTGAACGGGTCGCGGGAGACGGTCGGGGCATACGTGTCGCTGAAGGGCCACGAGCACGTCGACAAGATCATCGAGATCGACCAGAGCCCGATCGGCCGCACGCCGCGCTCCAACCCGGCGACGTACACGGGCCTCTTCGGGCCGATTCGCGAGCTGTTCGCGGGAGTCCCGGAGTCGCGCGTCCGCGGCTACCAGCCGGGCCGCTTCAGCTTCAACGTCAAGGGCGGTCGCTGCGAGAACTGCAAGGGCGACGGGATCCTCAAGATCGAGATGCAGTTCCTGCCCGATGTCTACGTCACCTGCGAGGTCTGCAAGGGCAAGCGCTACAACCGCGAGGCCCTCGAGATCCACTACAAGGGCAAGTCGATCTCGGACGTGCTCGAGATGACGATCGGTGAGGCCGTCGAATTCTTCGCCCCCGTCCCGAACGTCCGGGTCAAGCTCCAGACGCTGTACGACGTCGGGCTCGGATACGTCCACCTCGGCCAACCGGCGACGACGCTGTCGGGCGGCGAGGCGCAGCGAGTCAAGCTCTCGACGGAGCTGTCGCGGCGGGCGACGGGAAAGACGCTGTATGTCCTCGACGAGCCGACGACCGGGCTCCACTTCGCCGACGTCGAGAAGTTGCTCGAGGTCCTCCATCGGCTCGTCGACGGCGGCAACACCGTGCTCGTCATCGAGCACAACCTTGACGTGATCAAGACGGCCGACTGGATCATCGACCTGGGCCCGGCCGGCGGCGCCCGCGGCGGCCGGATCATCGCCGAGGGGACGCCGGAGAAGGTCGCGGCGACCGAGGGCTCGGCCACCGGGGAATATCTCGATCGGGTGCTTCGCGGCGAACCGCTCGTGCCGCTGTCGGACGTGTCCTTCGCCGACGAGGCGGGCCGGAGCAACGGCCGGAACGGTTCGAACGGCCACGAACCGGCGATCCGGATCACGCCTGGCCGGAAGCGCGCCGCGGCAGCCTCCTCGCGCTGAGCCGCATGCCGGGCAGCGGCCTTTTTCCGGGCCACGGACTCGTCGGTTCTAGCCCGAGTGCTCACCCCATGAGCGTATACAACGAAGTTTGCTTCGCCGAGCCGCTGGGTGCACGGGGTGCTCATCCGACGAGCGGATTCGACCGAATCAGCTCCGAATCCGCTCAGATGGACCCGGCGACGCGCGAAACGCGTCGCATATGACGACCCGATGAGCGAGCGCACATCGATGAGCCGGCCCAGGACCCGGAGCCGGGAGCCGGGCCGGCCTGACCGGGGCCGGCAAAAACCGGAGCGCCCTCAATTGGCCGTGCAGCACGACCGGCTACGATGCCCACCATGCCGGACATCGAATACGCGTTCCTCGCCGACTCCGCCGAGACCCAGCCAGGCCAGAAGTTCCACGTCCTTGGTGGGGGCGTGTCGCGGATCGGCGGCCGGGCCTTTCCGCTCCGCCATCCCCATCTCGCGCTCGTCCTCGGCCTGCTCGTGACGGCCCCCGAGCATGACCGGGAGCACGAGGTTCGATTCGTTCTCCTCAATTCGGACGGCGGAGAAGTGGCCGAAGCCACGGGCAACCTCGTCGCCCGCGGTGGGAACGATGGCCGCGACACGGTTCTGACGTTCTCGATCGACTTCTGGAACCTGACGTTCCCGTCCCCCGGCGACCACTCGTTCCGGATCCTGGTCAACGGCTCGGAACGGAAGCGGTTGCCCCTCGTCGTCTCCGGGCCGGATGCCTGAGCGCGACCCCGGGCCGTACCGAATGCCGGAGCGCCCCGCCCCGCCGCGGCGGATCCCGGACACCGGGTCTCGATCGAACCTCGATCGACGCGGGCCCGCACGCCATGAGCTGCCGGCGGTCGATGAGGCGGGACTCAACGCCGCGCGCCAGGCCGATCGGCTCGTTGCCGCCGCCGAATCCGCCGGCGCGGACCGCTGGCTGCGCTACTTCGAGCTGATGCCGGACCGCCTCCGCGACGACGAGCCGCGATTTCTCCGCCAGGTTGCACTCCGGGCCAGGGCGGCCTACGGCCCCAAGGACTCCGTCCGGGATGCCCTCCCGCCGGAGGTGACCGAGCCGTTTCTCGAGGCCATCGATCGCCTGCTGAAGCAGCTCAACCGACGCGACACGGGCGCGGCCTGAGCCGCATTGCGACGTTCGTGGATCGCCGCTAGTCTGGTTCGATGAGCGTGCTCGAAGGAACGGTGATCCCTGAGAACGACGCCGAGCGACTCGCGGCCATCCGTCGCTACGGGATCCTCGATACACCGTCGGACGGGGCGTTCGATCGAATCACGGCGCTGGCGGCAAGGGTCTTCAACGTCCCGATCGCGATCGTCAGCGTCGTCGATCACGATCGCATCTGGTTCAAATCGCACCACGGGCTCGAGATCAGCCAGATCGATCGTGCCCCGGGCCTCTGCGCGTCGGCGATCCTCCAGGACGAGCCCTGGATCATCAGTGACGCCCCGCACGATCTGCGGGCGCTGGCGAACCCGCTCGTCGCCGGCGAGTTCGGCCTGAAGTTCTACGCTGGCGTTCCGTTGGCCCTCGCCGGCGGCCACAACATGGGCACGCTCTGCATCCTCGACTTCGAGCCGCGCGAACTCTCGGCGGACGAGACGTCGTCGCTCCAGGACCTGGCCGACATGGTCACGAGCGAGCTCGAGCTTCGTCTGGCGAGCCGCGAGGCGCTTGACGCCGCGACCGAGCGCGAGCGGGTCAAGGACGCTTTCGTCGGCATGCTGTCGCACGAGATCCGAACTCCCGTCACCACGATCTACGCCGCCGCCCGCGTCCTGGCGTCGTCCGACGCGGTCCAGTCCGACGCCCGCGCCCGCGACCTGTTTCCGGACATCGTGTCCGAGTCCGAACGGCTCCTGCGCCTGATCGAGGACCTGCTCGTCCTGACGAAGGTGGAGCAGGGCGTCCTGGAGTCGGAGTCCGAGCCGGTCCTGCTCCAGCGCGTCGTGGAGCGGGCCGTGGCGCGCGCGAGGCGGCGTCACCGTGCGCGAGCGGTCGAGGTCACGATGCCCCCCGACCTCCCTCCGGTCGCCGGAGACGAGGTGTTCGTGGAGCAGGTCGTCAACAACCTGCTGTCGAACGCCCTGAAATACAGCCCGGATGACGCCACGGTCTCCGTCGACGCGGCCGTCTCGGGCGACCTCGTCGAGGTCCGGGTCGGCGACCGCGGGATCGGCCTGGCCGCCGCGGACCGCGAGCGCGTCTTCGACCTGCTGACCCGGACGCGCGAGGCAGAGAACTACGCCGCCGGCGCCGGAATCGGGTTGTACGTCTGCCGGCGCCTGTTGCAGACCATGGGCGGCGACATTTATGCCACGGCGCAGGCCCGCGGCAACGGCGCGGTGTTCAGCTTCACGCTCCCGATCGCGGTCGAGTAGGGTCGTCGGGGGTTGCCGTCCGGCGACCTAGCGAGTTGACGTCTCGGTCTCGACGCCCAGCTCGTCCGGCGTGAACGCCTCGAGCAGGAATGACGACGGCGTCAAAGGGTCGTAGACGAGAGTCAGTGAGCGGCGCGCACGCGTCCACGCGACGTATGCCAGGCGGCGTTCTTCCTCGAGGGCGCGGGCAGGATCGGGCGCGTCCGCCAGGGAGCGGGCGCTCGGGAAGCGGCCGCGCTCCATCCCGACGACAGCGACATGGTCGAACTCGAGGCCCTTCGTGGCATGGGCGGTCGCAAACGTCAGCGGCGCGTCGTCGCGACAGAGGGTGGTGAGAGCGGTTCGGCGAGTGTCGATGGCCGTGCGCAGGCCCTCGAGGGTGGGGTAGGGGACCGCCCAGGCGAGGACGGCGGCGGCGATGCCGGCCGGCTGGACCGCGTCGGGGTCGGCGTCCGGATCGGGTGGGCGGCCGGCCCAATCCGCCCGGACCACCTCGATCCGGACGAGAAGCGGCAATCCTTCGGCTGTCGCGGCCACCGCAGCCAGGCATTCGTCGACGAGGGGCGAGGCGACGAGCAGCTCGATCGGCGGCGGCCGGAAGGGGAGGCCGCGGTCGAGGGCAACCGCGATCGCCGGCAGGAGCTCGCGGTTGGTCCGGGTCAGGATCGCCCGGGTGGGCTCGGTCGGCTCCGTCGTCTCGGTCGGCTCCGTCGTCTCCGCCAGGGTCCTTTCCCAGAGGTCGAACAGGCGACCGATCCGGACCGGATCGTCGGCTCCGTCAGGCGCGAGGATGACCGGACCGGGCGCGTCCGGCCGCGCCAGGATGGATTTTGCAAAGCGCTCGACGTTGTGCTCGACGAGGCGGACGGCGCGACCGATCACTGCCGCGGGGCAGCGGTAGTTCACGACCAGGTCGACCTGGCGCAGGCCCGGCAGCTCGTCGGCGAGGGCCAGCACGCGCCGGACGTCCGCCAGCCGCCATCCATAGATCGACTGGTCGTCGTCACCGACGAGGAAGATCCGGTTGCGCGGCGCGGCGAGCAGCATCGCCATCCGGAGCTGCGCCCGGTCGAGATCCTGGGCCTCGTCGACAAGCAGATCCACGCAGCGGCCTCGCCAGCGCACGAGCGCTGCCCCATCTGCCTCGAGGAGGCGAAGGGATCGAGCCACGAGATCGTCGAAGTCGAGACCGCCCGCGGCCGCGATCGCGGCCTCGTAGGCCAGGAACGCCCGAGCGACCGGCCCCGGCGCAGGGTCGGTCGCCACCTCGTCGGCCGTCACGCCGAAATCGAGCTTCAGCTTGGAGAACGCGGTGTCGAGCCGGCGCCAGCCGGCCGGTCCGAGGTCTGGCGCCACTCGGCGGAGCACCGCGATCCGGTCGACGAGCGGTTCGACGGCGCAGCCGGCCTCGCGCAGGATTTCGAGGCCGAGGGCATGGAACGTCCGGACCCGGACAGGATCGGGGGCGAGTCCCAGGGGCGCGAGCGCGGATTGCAGCCGCTCACTGAGCTCGACCGCTGCCCGCTTGTTGAAGGTGATCGCGGCGACCGTTCCCGGGCCGGCCTGGCCGGACGCGAGCAGCCAGGCGATTCGGGCGACGAGGGTGGTCGTCTTGCCGCTCCCGGCCGGGGCAACGCACAGGATCGGACCGGGCGCCGCGACGGCGGCCGCCCGTTGATCCGGCGCGAGCCTGGCCAGTCGTTCCTCGACGGATGGATGCACCGCAGCAGGATGGCCTGAGCCGCTCAACCCCGGATCACCAGACTGCGGCTCGGTCCGGTGCCACGGCGCACCGGGTGCCGCTTATCGTGCGGACTACCCCCATGGCCTGTTGTTGATCGACCGGTGACTGGCCGCCGACGAGCCGCTATCGTGTGAGGACCAGAGTGCAGCGGTGCGGTTCCCGAGGAGGAGCGCACGTGGGGGTTCCCGTTCGACTGCCCCCTCCGCAAGCGCCAGTGGCCCGTCGAGGAGGAGCCCCGTGACGTCCGTCCGTTCCCGCGCCATGATCCTGATCAGCGTGTTCGCCCTGATCGCAGGACTCGTGGCCGCACCCGCCGTCGTCGCCAAGCCGCCGCCCGGCTCGCCCCCCGAGACCAAGGCGCCAACGACAAAGGTCCAGATCCTGGGCCTGAACGACTTCCATGGCAACCTCGAGCCGCCGACCGGCTCGGGGGGCAGGATCGGCGCACTGACCGGGACGCCGCCGGCCTGCGTCGCGCCGACCTGTTATCTCGCAGGCGGTGTGGAGTACCTCGCGACCCACGTTCGCCAGCTAAGGGCCACCAACCCGAACACGCTGTTCGTCTCGGCCGGTGACCTGATCGGAGCCACGCCGCTGATCTCCGCGCTGTTCCACGACGAGCCGTCGATCGAGGCCTTCAACCTGATGGACCTCGACTTCAACGGGGTCGGCAACCACGAGTTCGACGAGGGCGTCGACGAGCTCCTGCGCATGCAGAACGGCGGCTGTCATCCGGTCGACGGCTGCGTCGATGGCGATCCCTATCTCGGCGCGGACTTCCAGTTCCTCGCTGCCAACGTTGCCTACAAGGACAGCGGCGAGACGATCTTCCCGCCGTACGCAATTCGGGAGTTCCAGGGCGTGGACGTCGCGATCGTCGGCATGACCCTCGAGGGCACGCCCGACATCGTCACTCCGGCCGGGATCCAGACGGTCGACTTCTTCGACGAGGCGGAGAGCGTCAATGCCCTCGTTCCTGTCCTGAAGGCCCAGGGGATCGAGACGATCATCGTCCTCCTCCACGAGGGTGGCTCGGTTCCCGTCTCCGGCAATGGTGCCGGGTCCGTCGCGGCCATCAATCAGTGCACGAACCCCACGGGCGCCATCCCACCGATCGTGACCGCCATGGACGACGAGATCGACGTCGTCGTCACCGGCCACACCAACTGGGCAGTCACCTGCGTGATCGACGGCAAGGTCGTCACTGGCGCCGCCCATCAGGGCCGGCTGGTGACGGACATCGACCTGACGATCAGCCGCGCGACCAAGGATGTCATTCCGACGCTCACCACGGTCAACAACGTCATCGTCACCCGGGACGTGGCCAAGGCGCCAGACCTCACCTCGCTCGTCGACAAGTACCGGACCCTCAGCGCACCGCTCGCCAATCGGGTCGTCGGTTCGGTTGCGGCCGACCTCCTGCGGGCCGCCAACGCCGCCGGCGAGTCGGCCCTGGGCGATGTCATCGCCGATGCCCAGCTCGAGGCGACCGAGGGGGCATTGTTCGGTGCGGCCAAGGTCGCATTCATGAATCCCGGCGGGATCCGGGGCGACATCCTGGCCGGCACCATCTCGGGCGGCGAGGCCATCGGCCAGGTCACGTACGGCGAGCTGTTCACGGTCCAGCCGTTCAGCAACGTCATGACGGTCTTGACCTGCACCGGGACACAGATCGACTCGCTCCTGGAGCAGCAATTCCGGACCGCCGGCAATCAGATCCTCCAGGTGTCAGATGGATTCACCTACACCTGGGACTCAGCCGCGGCGATCGGCAGCCGCGTCGACATCGCCTCGATCCGGATCGACGGCGTCGCGATCAGCGCCGGAGCGAGCTACCGCGTGGCGACGAACAACTTCCTCGCCACCGGCGGGGATGCGTTCTCGGTCTTCCCGCAGTGCACCGATCCACTCGGCGGCGAGATCGACCTTGACGTCCTGGTCGCGTACTTCGAGGCGCACTCGCCGGTCGCCCCGGGACCGCAGAACCGGATCACGCGGCTGCCATAGTCGCTCGCATCCGAGAACGAAGGGCCGGTCCCCCAGGGCCGGCCTTTCGATTCGGTCCCCGTTTGCCTCAGGGGTCGCGGCTCGTGCACGTCGCCAGGCCGATCCACCCGACCAGAAACGCACATGGATCTACGTCAAATGGAGGACGCCTGCAAGACGACGTAGCTCTACGCTGGGACCTTCGGCGGCCGGATCTTGCAGATTGGTGACAGAAGGCACCACCGGTTGAGGTCGCCGGGCGGATTGTAAGGTTTCGGTGCAGTTGCGACCGGTACCTTCAGCGAGTCCTGTATGGGACAGTACTTGTGCCGGTCGTATGGCCGGGGGGTTGTATTCATCGGATGGCGATCGCCATCACCGAGCGCGCACCGCAGTTCGACGGGGGGGCCGGCGACCTGGCGGGCAGGGAGTCACATCGATGTCCGGGTCGTCTGCTGCCTCACGGCAGTTCCTTCGTGTCCGCCGTGTCCTGATCGGACTGCAGGTCGTCCTCCTGCTCTTCTCCATGGTCGCGCCCGCGGGCACGATCGCGGCGGAGCCGTCGCCGGCACCGACCGAGAGCCCGGCGCCCATCACCGACCCAACGCCGTCGGTTGCTCCGGCGCCTTCGACCGACCCGTTGCCGTCGGTCGATCCGACCGCGACCCCGGCGCCCGATCCGACCGCGACCCCAACACCCGATCCGACCCCCACCCCGACTCCCGCTCCCGTCGCCGTCGCGCCGTACATCGTCACCTTCGTCAGCGGCACCTCGGCCGCCGACCAGTCCGCCGCCATCGCCGCCGCCGGCGCCACCGACCTCGACTCGATCGCCGTCCTCCGGATGCATGCCGTCCAGGCCAGTGACGCCGCCGTCGCCACCCTTCGAGCCGACGCCTCGGTCGCCTCGGTCGAGCTCGACCGGAGCCGCGCCGCCGAGGCCACTCCTGACGACCCTTCGTTCGCTGACCAGTGGGCCCTCGCCAAGATCGGCTGGGACCAGGTCTATGGCTCGATCAACCCTGCCGGGCCCGCGGTCGTCGCCGTGCTCGACACGGGCGTCGACGGCTCCCACCCCGACCTCGCCGGCAAGCTCGTCGCCGGCACGTCGCTCCTCGCCACGGCCGCGACGACCGACCCGAACGGCCACGGCACTCAGATGGCCGGCATCATCGCTGCGGCGACGAACAACGGCATCGGGATCGCCGGCGTCGGGTACGACGGCGTCAAGGTCATGCCGGTCACGGTGCTCGGCGCCGACGGCCTCGGCCGTGACAGTGATGTCATCGAGGGCCTCGTCTGGGCAGCCGACCACGGCGCCGACGTTGCCCTCATGGCCTTCTCCGCTGCGGGCTACTCCTCGGCCCTCCAGGCCGCGGTTGACTACGCCTGGTCGAAGGGCATGGTCCTCGTTGCCGCCACCGGCAACGACGGCTCGTCCGTTCCGGCGTTCCCCGCCGGTGACGCGGGTGTCGTCGGCGTTTCGTCGACCGACTCCTCCGACGCGCTCGCGTCTTCGTCCAACTACGGCGAAGCGGCGTTCCTCGGTGCTCCCGGCGTAGGCATCGTGTCCGTGAACGGCACGATCTCAGGCACGTCCGCCGCCGCCGCCCACGTCGCGGCCGCCGCGGCGCTCGTCGCTGCCAATGACAGCTCCGCGTTCAATGGCGTCATCGTCGGTCGCCTGGCCCGCACGGCCGATGCCGCGGGCACCGTTGCCCAGACCGGCAATGGCCGGCTGAACCTCGCGCGCGCCCTTACCGACACCTCGACGACCGCGGTTAAGCCGGCCGGAACGCAGGCTGCAGACGGAGGACCGTTCGTCGGACCCTACGTCGCCGCGCAGGTCAACGGTGCGCTTCAGGGGCAGTCCTGCCAGCTAGTGGCGACCGTGTGCTCGGGTGCGGGTAGTGGGTCTTGGATTAGCGGAAACCTTGAAAACTGGCGAGAACTCGACTCAATCCCCGTCAGGGTCTTCTTCACGAAGGGGAATCCGGCCGGCGACGCGCGAACGTTTACGGTCGAGTTCGACCACAGCAAGGGCGCGATCCCTGGTGTTGAGAACCTCAGTTCATTTACGCCGTCCGCAAACGTCACCATCACAGCCGGGCCAACGCTGAGCGATACAACGGGCGACGTGTGGGCGTACACATTCTCGGTTTCCATGCCCGGGCCGAACTCGACGACGGGCTTTGTGGAGTTCCGGGCGAGACTCGCTGCTGGCGCCCATCTGTTCAGCGGAAACTCTCTGGCCCTTGGCGGATCTCCTTCGCTCGGATCGCTCCAGATCAGCAAACCAGCCGCGAAGACCGGGAACCCAGACCTGACGCTCGTCAAGTCGGGCCCGACCAGCGCAGCGCCCGGTACGACGATCACCTACACGCTGAACTACACGAACAAGACCGGGGCAACGATCACATCGGCTACGGGCACTCAGCTCCGCGACGTCATGCCTTCGTCGGTTACATATGTTTCGAACTCATGCACGGCAACGTGCGTAGTCGTAGCCGACACGATCACTTGGGACCTCGGCACGCTGGCGCCCGGCGCCAGCGGTTCGAAGACTTATCAAGTGAACGTGAATTCCGGGCTCTCGTTTGGAAGCACGTTTACGAACGCTGCCACGATCCGCAGTGCCGAAAACGATGCGACGCCGGCCGATAACAATTCCTCGATAACCACGACGGTGACCTTCAATCGTGCCCCGATCGCTGCCAACGACACGGCCTCGACGGCCGAGGACACCGCGGTCACCGTTGATGTCCTGGCCAACGACAGCGATCCCGACGGCACGACCCCGACGATCAAGGCGGGCTCGGTCAGCACGCCAGCCCACGGCACCGCGTCGATCGTCGCCGGCAAGATCGTGTACACCCCGGCCGCCAACTACAACGGTCCCGACAGCTTCACCTACCAGGCGACCGACGGCAGCCTCGACAGCAACACGGCCACCGTCTCGATCACCGTCACCGCAGTCAACGACGCGCCGGTCTGCGCCAACGCCTCGGGCACCACCGCCGAGGACACCGCGCTCAGCTCGAGCGTCAGCTGCACCGATGTCGACAGCGCCAGCCTGACCTACAGCAAGGTCGCCGGTCCGAGCAATGGCACGGCCACGGTCAACGCCAACGGCACCTTCACCTACACCCCGAACCTCAACCACAACGGCTCCGACTCGTTCACCTTCAAGGCCAACGACGGCAGCCTCGACAGCAATACCGCGACCTACACGATCACGGTGACCGCGGTCAACGACGCCCCGGTCGCTAACAGCCAGTCGGTCGCGACCAACGAGGACACGGCCAAGACGATCACCCTGAGCGGGACCGACGTCGAGGGCAGCGCCCTGACCTTCCGGATCACTAGCCTGCCGGCCAACGGCAAGCTGTACGACGGGACCGGGACCGGCGGCCATTTGATCACCGCGGCCGAGGCGGCTGCGGTCGGCGGCTACGTCGTGACCGACGCGACCGGCAAGGTCACGTTCGATCCGAACCTGAACTACAACAACACCTCGGTCAACCGCGACAGCTTCACCTTCAAGGCCTTCGACGGCGCCCTCCTGTCGGCAAATGCCACGATCACGATCGCGGTCGACGCCGTCAACGACGCCCCGGTCGCCGCCAACGACAGCGCGACGACGGCCGAGGACACCGCGGTCACCGTCGATGTCCTGGCCAACGACAGCGATCCCGACGGCACGACCCCGACGATCAAGGCGGGCTCGGTCAGCACGCCGGCCCACGGCACCGCGTCGATCGTCGCCGGCAAGATCGTGTACACCCCGGCCGCCAACTACAACGGTCCCGACAGCTTCACCTACCAGGCGACCGACGGCAGCCTCGACAGCAACACCGCCACCGTCTCGATCACGGTCACCGCCGTCGACGACGCCCCGGTCGCGGTCGACGACAGCGCCACGACCGACGAGGACACGAGCGTCATCGTCAACGTCCTGGCCAACGACACCGACATCGAC
>JACCVQ010000041.1 GCA_013698095.1 Chloroflexota bacterium | reverse complement strand
GTCGAGGCGGTTGCGGAGCCGGTCGAGCCGGTTGCGGAGCCGGTCGAGGCGGTTGCGGAGCCGGTCGAGGCGGTTGCGGAGCCGGTCGAGCCGGTTGCGGAGCCGGTCGAGCCGGTTGCGGAGCCGGTCGAGGCGGTTGCGGAGCCGGTCGAGGCGGTTGCGGAGCCGGTCGAGCCGGTTGCGGAGCCGGTCGATGCCCAGTCGGCCGAAGCGGTCGCCGAGCCCGTCGACGCCGTCGAGGCAGTCGCCGACCTGGCGATGGAGCCGGTCGAAGCGGTCGCCGAGCCCGTCGAGTCTGTTGAAGTGGTGGCAGCGGCCAGCGAACCGGACTCCATCCCCTCCTGGCTCAAGGCGCTGACTTCCGCTCGCGAACCCGCGGCAGATGCCGCCGCGCCCATCGCCGCCGCTCCGGATCCCGAACGGGTCGCCGCGCCCGAGGCCGGGGCCGAGTTCGCGATTTCGGAGCCGGATGCAAGCGCCGCCAGTCACGAGCCGGTCGAGCAGAGCGAGCCAAATGCTGCGGCCGCCGAGTCCGCCAGCGACGCCACCGGAGCCGTTGAGCAGCCGGTGACCGTCGAAGGGAAAGCCGTCTCGGGCACGAGCCGGACGGCCGACCTCCTCCGTCGTTTCCGACCGGGTCAGAACATTGACGCCGAGCTCGCTGCGTACGAAGCGGAACAGACCAGGGTCGAGGCGCCGAGTTCCATGCCCGCCGCGGCTGCGCCGGCGCCGATCGCCGAGCTCGAGCCTGTCGCGGCTGCGCCGGAACCGATCGCTGCCGAGCCCGAGCCCGAGCCTGTCGCGGCTGCGCCCGAGCCCGAGGTCGCTGCCGAGCCCGAGACCGAGGTCGTCGCAATCGCGCCCGAGCCGGATCCGGCGCCTGTCGCCGCGGCGCCCGAACCGAGTCCGGCACCCAAACCCGCCGAGCCGGCACGGGAAGATCGCGTCGAGCAGCCGACCTGGCGGATCTTTGCTCCGGAGCCGCCGCCCGCTCCGGGCGCGCCCGTCCAGCCGACCACCCCACCCGCCACCCCGCCTCAGCCGAGCGCTCCGTTCGCCATCGGTGAGCCACAGTGGCCCGGCCGGCCCGACGCCATCGACTCACCCGCCATGGCCCTGCTGACGAATCGAGCGTCCGGCTCACCGAGCGAGGGCCTGTGGGCCGCCTCGGCCCAGGAGGTCCTCACCGCACCCAGCGGTGCTCCGGGGGTGGGCGCGCCGTCCGGCGTCCAGCCCTGCTCGAACTGCGGCCTGTCGCTGTCGGCGACGGCTCGGTTCTGCCGCCGTTGCGGCTCTCGTCAGGGCTGACCCGCCACTCGTCCTCTGGTCGAGAACGCTCCGTCATCCGGGCCTAGACGACCGCAGCCTCCGCAACCGTCGTTCGTTCGCGCACCCAGGCCGATCCGATCAGGACGATCGTGAACACGAGATCGAGCCAGGCGAGGCTGACCAGGATCGCCCCGAGCGTCCCGTAGACGAGGTTGGCGCCGAAGATCCGCGGCGTCACGAACACGAACGCGCGTGTCAGCACGACCAACGCAATTGCCCCGACGATCGCGGGCGTGGCGATCGCCGCCCACGGAGGTCGACTGACCGGGATCAGTCGGTAGACGGCGGCGAGGGCCACGCCGCCAAGGAGCGGCGGGATGACGGCCAGAAGGATGTTGAACATGGGCCGAACGGCGGCGGACGTGTCGGTCATCTCCACCGCGATCGAGAGGAGTGGCGCCGCGAGGACTGCCGCCATCACGACACCGACAAGGACGATGATCGACCCGATCCGGCGGGCGGTCCTCCGGATCAGGCCCCGCCGCGGCGACCCGAGGTCCATCTGCACGATCCCCGACTCGAGCGCCCCGAACAACCGCGACGTACCCCATGCCGCCAGTGCCAGGCCGACGAGGGACAAGGAAGGCGATGCCTTCGACAGGCCGCCGACGATCTCGTCCACGACGCCCGCCAGCGGCGGCAGGATCGAGGCGATCGATCGGACGAGATCGGCCCGGCTCGCGGTGTCGTTCAGGACGATGCCCGCGAGACCGGTCGCAAGGAGCCCGAGCGGGATAAGGGCGAGAACTGCGTTATAAGCGATCCCGGCGGCAAGGAGCCCGCCGTCGGCAGCATTGAACCGATCGATGACGCGTCGCGCGGTCGCGACCCGCGGCAGGCCGATGAGCCGGGTCGTCACGGCGACCAGTCGGTCGCGCAGCACCTGACGACCGGCCGGACGCGGGCCACGCCCGTCGGGCGTCAGTCTCGGAGCTCCTCGAACAGACGCGGCTGGAGGTCGTTCACGCGGATTCGGCGCGGAGCGGCGATCAGCGCCTTCACCTCGCCGCGGCGCACGAATCGCCGGCCGCCGAGCTTGATGCTCTGGAGCTTGCCGCTTCGGGCCCAGCCACCGATCGTCGAAGGCTTGAAGCGGATATTGGCCGCTTCGAGGATCTCCGACGCCTCGCTCAGGCTGATCCAGTCAGCCGCCGATGTCGACATGTCAGTCGCCGGCTGGACGGGTCGAGGTCGAGCCGCCCGAGGACGACGAACCGCCCGAGGACGACGAGCCGCCCGAGGACGACGAGCCGCCCGAGGACGACGAACCGCCGGACGAGGATGAGCCTTCCGAACCACGAGGCGACGTGGACCCGCTGGACGAGCTCGAAGACTCGGACGACGAACGATCGCTGGTTTTTTGGGTGTCGCGCTTCGTCGGCGAGGCGTCGGAGGACCGATCCGTCGAGTTCGAGGAGTCCTTCGACGAGCCATCCCCGGATTCGGTCGAACCCGTTGCCGTGCCATCCTCGCCGCCCGCCGCCGCCCTTGACCTCGACGCCTTCGCCGACGATCGGTCCTTCTTCGCCCAACCCGTGCCCTTGAAGTGGATCGACGGCGCCGAGAAGGCCTTGCGTACAGGGGCCGCGCCGCAGACCGGGCACGTATCCGGGCCCCCGGCTGACAGGCCGTGGATCACTTCGAAGCGGTGGCCGTCCGGGCAGAGATAGTCATACGTCGGCATCGGGGGTGTCGGGCGGCCTCTTCGTCAGCCGCGCAGGAGGCGCATGCCGCACTTGGGGCAGTAGAACGCCCGCTCGTGAGCCGAGGCGAAGCCGCAATGGGCGCAGACGAGGCCGCCCCGACCGGCGGCCGGCACGGGTCGGTCGACGGCGGTCAGGCCGAGGGCGTACTGGTTGGCGAGGACGTTTGTGAGAATGCCCGACAGGAGCTTCGACGCGATCCGGTCGGTGTCGCCCCGAACGCCCTTGCCGCCCCAGCCGACGACCGAGCGGACGATCATGTCGCCGGTCGCCTCATCCCAGTGGGCAGCAACGCCACCGACGACCGCGGCGTACTCGGGGTAGCCGCTCGTGTCGACCTCGCCCTCGAGAAGGGTGCACACGAACGTGTCGAAGGCCAGGTCGATCGCGTCGACGGTCTCGAGGACGACGAGCGCGTGGCGGGTCACCGGGGAGTGGACGTGGTGAGCGTTGAGCCACTGCATCGCCTCGGACGGGCGGGCGATGACCGGCGTCGCCTGGCTGAACTCGATCGGAAGGGGCTCGACCACCTCGATCTCGGTTCGGGCGAGGCCGTGGAGCATCGACGGCAGCTCGGCGAGCGCGTTGGGTCCGGTCGTCATCCGGACGCCCTCGCTCGTCTTGCCGGCGTAGTACAGCTTGAGCTGGAACTCCTGAGCGACCACGTCCTCCGGCAGGGCGATCGCGGCGTGCTGGCTGCGCGCAGTTCCGGGCGCGTTGGTCGGCGCCGGTGCAGCCGCGGACGCATCGGCGGAATTGCGGCGCTTCAGAAAATCGAGCGGCACGAACAGGCTCCCCGGTGGTCAGGACGGATGCCGCTCATGGTAGCAGCGGACTCAGCGGGGTCGTCAGGGGTACGAACGGCACCGCGACCCGAACAGTCGGCGCCCGCCCAGCTTGCTCAGCCCGGCGCCGCCTCGAGGATCACGGCCTCGTCGGGGCGGAGATCCAGGAATCCGTCCCGGCCGACATCGGTCCGCTCGCGATGGGTCCCGATCCGGGCGACCCAGCGGCCGCCGCCCAGGGCACGCAGGTCCACCCGTCGCGGCTCGTCGACGAAGCTCACCACGACGAGGAGCGATTCGCCGCCACCTGTCCGCGTCCAGGCGAGGACATCGGCGGTCCCGCTGTCGAGGCGCTCCATGGCACCGCTCTGCAATGCCGGTGACGCGCGCCGGAATGTCAGAAGGCGGCGATACGCGTTCAGGACCGAGTCGGGATCTGCGGACTGGACCGCGACGTTCCGCTGGTCCGCATCGGGGGCGAGCCGAAGCCACGGCTTGCCGGTCGTGAATCCCGCGCCAGACCCGGGCGCCCATTGCATCGGGGTCCGGCAGCGCGAGCGGTCGTACCACGGGAAATCGGGTCCGGCCCGGAGCGCCGGCGGGTCCACGATCTCGTCGCGCGGGATGTCGACGCCGACCATCCCGATCTCCTCGCCGTAGTACAGGAATGCTGCACCGCGCATCGCCAGGATCAGGACCGCGGCAGCTTTCGCGATCGCATCGTGGTCCGGGTCCCGATCGCGCCCGACCGAGGCCGCCAGCCGCGTCGCCTGGCGCTCGCGGTCGTGGTTCGACAGGGCGATCGTCGGCCACAGGTCCGGGCCGTACGCCGACTCGCGCATGTCGATCCCGGCGGCGAAGGCCGGCGCCGTCCACGGCGCCTCCATGAGCGACCAGTCGAACACGATGTGTCGCCCGCGGGTGTAGCGAGCGGCCGCGGGCGTGCCGCCGGAGAACAACTCGCCGACAGACATCCGACCCGGCTGCTCGTCGAGGATGGCCCGGAAGCGCTCGATCAGATCGCTGAAGTCGGCGTGGTCGAGGTCATTGCGGTGCTCCTGCCGGTTCCACGGCGAATCGCCCTCGATCACCGGGTTGTCGCGCAGGTCGGGATCCTTGAGGAAGGCGTTGAAGACGTCGAGCCGGAAGCCGTCCACGCCACGTGCGAGCCAGCCGCGAACCATGTCCCACTGGGCGGCCTCGACCGCCGGGTTGCGCCAGTTCATCTCGGGCTGGCCCACGAGGAACGTGTGGTAGTAGAACTGGCCGCGCTCCGGGATCCACTCCCAGCCCGGCCCCCCAAAGAACGAGACCCAGTTGTTGGGCGGGATCGGGTTGCCGTCAGCGTCGAAGCCGCGCGGGTCGCGCCACAGGTAGAAGTCGGCGTACGGGCCCTCGCGCGACGCCTTCGACGCCAAAAACCAGGCGTGCTCGTCGCTCGTGTGGTTCATCACGAGATCGAGAATCACCTTGATGCCGCGGCCGTGGCAGGCGGCGACCAGCCGGTCGAAGTCCTCCTCGGTCCCGAGGAGCGGATCGACCGCCGTGTGGTCCGTCACGTCGTAGCCGAGGTCGCGGCCGGGCGACGGGTAGATCGGCGACAGCCAGATCGCGTCGATCGGCAGGCTGTCCGCGGCGAACAGGTCCATGTGCTCGAGGATGCCGGTCAGGTCGCCGGTCCCGTCGCCGTCGCTGTCGGCGAAGCTCCGCGGATAGATCTGGTAGACGACGCCGTCGCGCCAATCGGCGGTGCTGTCGGCGGACCCCGCAGGCAGAATCCGGGCTTCGTCGGTCATGGGCGCAGTCTAGCGAGCCGGCCGGCTGCGGCGGCCTCGAGACGGCGGCCTCGAGACGACGGCCTCGAGACGACGGACCCTCCTATACTCGGCCGCCATGATCCCCATCGATCGACGCCCGGCCGGCGGGCGGATCCGGGTCGGCATCGCCGGGCTCGGAGCCGTGGCCCAGGCCGTCCACCTGCCGCTGCTGGCCCGGCTCCACGACACCTTCGAGATCGCGGCCCTGGCCGACCTGTCGCCATCGCTCTTGGCGACGATCGGCGCCCGGTACGGCGTCCCCGCGGACGACTGCGTCACCAGCGTCGCCGACCTGATTGCTCGGCCCGGGCTCGATGGGATCGTGCTCCTGACCTCCGGATCGCACGGCGCCGACGCGCTGGCCGCCCTGGACGCCGGTCTCGCGGTGCTCTGCGAGAAACCGCTCGCGACCACCGTCGCGGAAGCCGAGCGGCTGGCCGCGTCCCCCAACGCCGGCCGCCTCCTCCTCGGCTACATGAAGGTGTTCGACCCGGCCGTCGAGGAAGCGCGCCGGGTCGCGGTCGAGGAAGCCGCCACGCTCGGCGACCTCCGCTCGATCGACGTCATCGTCCTCCATCCGACGAGCGAGGCCCAGCTCGCATTCGCCCACCTCGTGGCGCCGCCCGGCGACATCGACGCGGGCCTGCTCGGAGACCTGCGGGCTGCCTCCGACCGCCTCATCGAGGTAGCGATCGGGCCGGCGGCCAGCGCCGCGCTCGGCCGGATCTATGGCGGGATCCTCCTCGCCAGCTTGGTCCACGAGCTGTCGGTGATCCGATCCGTCACCGGCGACACTGGTCCCCTGGCGATCGACCACGTCGACGTCTGGCCCGACGGCGCGTGGCCGCCGTCGCTCGCCGTGGCAGGACGGCTCGGATCCAGCGTCCGGGTCAGCCTCGGCTGGCACTTCCTGGACCATTACCCGGCGTATCGCGAAGAGGTCCGGTTCCATCACCCGGGCGGCTCGGTGGAGCTGACGTTTCCGGCTCCGTACCGGCTCAACCAGCCGACGATCCTGACCGTCGAGACCGGTGCCAACGAAACCCGCAATCGGGTGATCTACGAATCGATCGAGGAGGCCTTTGAGCGCGAGCTGCTGGCGTTCGCCGCGCTGATCCGCGACGGTGCCGCTCCGCGGACCGGGATCGCCGACGGCCGGACCGACACGATCACCTGCCAGCGGATCGTGGCCGCGCTCGCCGCCCGGCGCGGGATCGCGGTCGGCGGCGAGGCGGCCCACGCGCTGGATGAGGGGGCATGACCGCGACCGTGCCGGCCACCGGCGGGATCGAGGGTGGCAGCGGACCGGCGATCATCCATCTCGTCCCGCACACGCACTGGGACCGTGAGTGGTACGAGCCGTTCCAGGTCTTCCGGATGCGGCTCGTCGAGCTTGTCGACCAGCTCCTCGACTCGATGGACGCCGACGACCGGCTGGCATTCACGCTCGACGGCCAGGTCGCCACGATCGACGACTACCTCGAGATCCGGCCCGAGGCCCGGCCCCGGATCGAGCGGCTCATCGCGGCCGGCCGGCTGGCGATCGGGCCGTGGCAGATCCTGATGGATGAGTTCCTCGTCTCGGGCGAGACGCTGATCCGGAACCTCGAGATCGGCTGGCACGCGGCCGAGGCGTTCGGCGCGGCGATGCCCGTCGGCTACCTGCCGGACATGTTCGGTCACGTCGCCCAGATGCCCCAGATCCTGCGCCGGGCCGGCATCCGCCACGCCGTGGTGTGGCGCGGCGTTCCGGCCGCGATCGATCGCCACGCGTTCACCTGGCGGTCGCCCGACGGCTCATCGGTCCGGGCCGAGTACCTCGTCGGCGGCTATGGCAACGGTGCCTATCTGCTCGCGGTCCCCGATCGCCTCGCCGACAAGGTCGGCCGCTATGTCGCCGCCAGCCGGGCGTTCTACGGCGACCGCTCGATCCTCGCGATGTACGGCACGGACCACGCCGTGCCGTCGCCGCGTCTGGCCCAGATCGTCGCGGACGCCAACGCGCGGCGCGACGACATCGCCGTCCGGATCGAGACGCTCACCCGCTATATCGGCGCGTTCGACGCGGCGGTCGCCGATCCGGCCGTGCCCTCGCCAGCTGTCGCCCCGGTCTGGACCGGCGAGCTCCGCTCCGCAGCCCGGGCGAACATGCTGATGAACGTCACGTCGGCCCGGATCGACATCAAGGTCGCCGCCGGCCGGGTCGAACGGATCCTGGAGCGCTACGCCGAGCCGCTGGCAGCGCTCCACGGCGGGGCATGGCCAGGGCGACTCCTGGAGCTCGCCTGGCGCCGCGTCATCGACAACTCGGCCCACGATTCGATCTGCGGCTGCTCCCAGGACACGGTCGTCAGCCAGGTGCTGATGCGCTACGCCGAGGCGGAGCAAATCGGCCGAGGGATCGTCGCCGCGGCGATCCGGCCACTCGCCCGAGCGGCTCCGCGTGGCAGCGTCGTCGTCATCAACCCATCGCCGGCCGATCGGACGGACGTCGTCGAGGTCGATCTCGACGTCCCCGCCGCCTGGGAGACGGTTGAACTGGAGCTGGCCGACGGGCGGCGGGTGGTGACGCAGCTGGTGGATCGGCCGGAGACGGTCCTGCGCCGGCTGGAGCTGGCCGGTCGCCAGCTACCGGAGCTCTTCGCCCGGCGGCTCCACGGGCGCGAGCTGTTCGGGCACTCGCTCGACGGCCACCTGATCCAGCGCGACGGCGGCATGCCGCGGCTCGTGCTGCTCATGGACGACCCTGCGGCGGCGCCGGACTTCGATGTGGACACGGTCCTCGATGCGGTTGCGGCCGCCGTCGCGGACACCCCCGACGAGAGGTGGGAGGTGATGGTCGTCCGGGGCGATCGACGGCGGCTCGCCGCGGCCGTCCCGGCACCGGCGCTTGGGGCGGCGACCATCCGGCCGGTCGAGGCGAACCCGGCGCTCGTGGGTGCCGCAATGGAATCCGATGCCTCGCCGGTGACCGGCGATGAGCAGTCCCTCGACAACGGGCTCATCCGCGTCGCCGTCAACGCCGACGGGACCCTGGAGATCGTCGGTGGCGGCGTCCGCCTGGCCGGCGTCGGTCGCCTGGTCGACGGCGGCGACTACGGCGACACGTACAACTTCGGGCCACCGGCCGACGATCGGCTGATCGAGCGGCCGACCGCGGTGACGGTTGAGGTCCTCGAGCGCGGTCCTGTCCGCGGCCGGCTCGAGATCGTCGCCCGCTATGACTGGCCCAGCGGCCTGACCCGAGACGGCCGCGGACGAAGCCACATCACCACCCCGGTCGAGGTCACGACCACGCTCGAGGTTCGGGTCGGGGAGCCGTTCGTTCGGGTCGCGCTCGCCTTCGACAACCGAGCCCGCGATCACCGCGTCCGCTGGCATCTCCCCCTTCCGGCGCCAGCAGACCGCTCGGCCGCCGAGGGCCAGTTCGCGGTCGTGGAGCGCGGCCTGACCGAGGAGGCAGGCCACGGCGAGGTCGCGACCCCGACCTTCCCGGCCCATGGCTGGGTCCACGCGGCCGGCGCGACGGTCCTTCTGGAGCACGTCACGGAGTACGAGCTCGTGGACGGCGGGGAGCTGGCCCTGACCGTGCTCCGCTCGACCGGGCTGATCAGCCGCAACGACAATCCGTTCCGCGAGGATCCGGCGGGCCCCGAGGTCCCGGTCCCGGGGGCCCAGATGATCGGACCGTGGCGGTTCGGATTCGCGCTCATGCCGCACGCCGGCACCTGGCAGGCGGACGGCATCCCGGCCGCAGCCGAGGCGTTCCACCTGCCGTTCGTGACCGCGCCCGGCACGGGACCGGCCACGACCATCGTTGGCGCCGGCGACGCCGTGACGAACCCGGCGGGCGGAATCGAACCGGTCGCCGGTCTCCGAGTCTCGGGTGCGGGCGTCGTGCTGTCGGCCCTGCGCCGACTTGGCGAGGACCTGGAGATCCGCCTCGTTGGCGAGACTGACGTCGCCACGACCGCCACGGTCTCCGGCCGGCCCATCAGCGCCGCCCGCAACGTGGACCTGCTGGGGCGTCTCGGAAGCGAGCTCACGATCGATCCTGATGGAGCGTTGCGGGTAGGGCTCAGGCCGTGGGAGATCCGGACGATCCGGGTCACAGACCGGCCCGCCTGAGCACGGCCGCTACCCTGACGCAATGGGTTCAGACCCGAACCGCGATGGCGCTGTAACGTTGACACCGCCGAGACCGGACGACTAGTCTCCGGCCCGGATGTAACGATCCGGCACGGCGATACGCACCGAGCCGCGCCGCTCACCACCCTGCCCGGCTGGCCATGGTCCGCCGATCCCAGTTCAGGGCCACGAGCGGCTGACGGACCGGTCGATGTCGACCTCGACCCGGCGATGCCGGGATAGCAGCCCCACACGTGTGGGAACGGTTCTGACGGTCGCTCGAGTTCAGAGAGACCGGGCGAGACGTCGGCCAGTTCCGATGTCCGTGTTAGAGGAGGAGGCCCGATGGCCAAGTTCCCGCGTTTTCTGACCTTGCCGCTCGCGGCCGTGCTCATCGTGGGCGCGTGCGGCGGCGGGGCCACACCGACACCGGCCGGTAGCGCCGGAGCCGGTTCGTCTGCTGCGGCATCGACCGGCGCCAGCGCCGACGCCAGCGCCGGCGCCAGCGGCGAGCCCGCGGGCTCCGCGACCGCCGGCGGCTCGCTCAACGTCCTGTCCCTGTGGGGCGGGAGCGAGGAAGAGGCCTTCAAGGCAGTGCTGACCGCGTTCACCGCCAAGACCGGGATTGCGGTGAAGTACGAGGCGGATCGACAGACCTACGCCGCGACGCTCCAGGCGCGGATCACCGGTGGCAATCCACCCGACATCGCGATCATCCCGGGCATCGGCACGCTGCGCCGCTTTGCCAAGGACGGGTCGCTCAAGAAGATCGCCGACCTCGGGATCGACACGACGGCCCTCGCCCAGAACTACCCCGAGGGTTTCCTGGGCGCCGGCACCGTGAACGGCGAGCTTTACGCCGTCCCGGCCAAGTGGAACAACAAGGGCACGATGTGGTTCCGGCCCGACGTCTTCAAGACGGCCGGCGTCACCGCCCCGACCACCTGGGACGAGTTCAAGGCCGCTCTCGAGAAGCTCAAGTCCAGCCCGGGCGCAATGGCGCTCGGCGCCAAGGACGACTGGAACCTGACCGACTGGTTCGAGAACATCTACATCCGCCAGGCGGGCGTCGCCGCCTATGACAAGCTGTTCAGCAAGGACGGCGACTGGAACGATCCCACGGTCCAGAAGACGGTCGACACGATGCTCGAGGTCCTCAACGACAACTACGTCGTGGGCGGCATCGATGCGTCACTCGGCCGGGCATGGACCGACGCGATCGCCCAGGTGTTCAAGCCGACCCCCGAGGCTGCCGTCTTCTACGAGGGCGGGTTCGTCGGTGGGATCGCGACCGGACAGACGAACAAGGACCTCAAGATCGGCGAGACGATCGACTGGTTCCCGTTCCCGACGTTCGGCGGAACAGAGAACGCGACCACCTTCGGTGGCGACGTCGTCGGTGCGCTCACCGACAGCGCCGGTGCCAAGGCCTTCATCGAGTACGTGACAAGCGCAGAGGCCAATGCGGTCTGGGCCGGGACGGGAGCGATCGTGTCGCCTCACAAGGGCGTTGCGACCGACAAGTACCCCAACGATCTCGTGGTCCGAGAGGCAAAGTCGCTGACGGAGGCAGGTGCCGTCCGCTTCGACGGAGCCGATCTGCTTCCGTCCGGTGTCGCCGGCGAGGGCCTCGGGGCGCTCCTCCAGCGAGCAATCCGTGGTGACAAGATCGACTGGGCCGACTACCAGAATCGGGTCAAGACGGGTTGGGACTCCGAGTGACCGCTCGGGGCTTCTAGCCGGACAATCGGGCGCGGGCAGCCAGGCTG
>JACCVQ010000032.1 GCA_013698095.1 Chloroflexota bacterium | reverse complement strand
ATCCGGATGCCGAGGTTGATCTTGACGAGGTCGTTGGTGACGAGCTTGCCGTCGATGACGATGCCCGGCGTGACGTACATCGCCCGGCCCCACTCGGTCATGTCCTTGTACTCGAAGTTGCAGACGTCGGGGTTGTTGAAGGCGCCCCAGCAGTTCAGGAGGATCCGCCGATTGCCGACTTCCTCGTAGCCGGGCATGGCCTCGTAGAAGAAGTCGAAGAGGTCGTCGTGCATCGGGACGACCCGCTTCATGAACTCGACGTAGCGCATGAGCCGGATGTAGTAGTCGGTGAAGAGCTGGATCGTGGCGGTCGTCCCGACGCCGCCCGGATAGAGCGTCGACGGATGGACGTGGCGGCCCTCCATCAGGGAGAACATCTCGCGGGCGTAGCGACTGACCTGGAGGGCCTCCCGGTAGAACGCGCCCTCGAACGGGTTCAGCGACCGCATGATGTCGCCGATCGTCTTGTAGCCGTGGTCCTCGGCGTGCGGAGCCGCCGTCTTGTTGGCCAACTCCAGCACGCCCGGGTTCGTCTCGGCGACCATCTTCTCGCAGAAGTCGACGCCGACCAGGTTCTCCTGGAAGATGTTGTGGTCGAACATGAACTCGGCCGCCTCGCCGAGATTGATGATCCACTCGGCGAGGTGGGGCGGAACGACGCCGTAGGCCATGTTCTGGTTGTAGACCGAGCAGGTCGCGTGGTTGTCGCCGCAGATCCCGCAGATCCGGCTCGTGATGAAGTGGGCGTCGCGAGGGTCCTTGCCCTTCATGAAGACGCTGTAACCGCGGAAGATCGACGACGTGCTGTGGCACTCGACGACTTTCTTTTGGCCCCAGTCGATCTTCGTGTAGATGCCGAGCGAACCGACGATCCGGGTGATCGGGTCCCAGGCCATCTCGACGAGGTTCTCGGTCTGGTTCGCAGACCTGCTGCGGGTTTCGGTCGCCATCTGGCTACTCCTTGTCCGACCGGTTCGCACGACCGGCCGGTCGGCGCCTGGTGCTCACGTTCGTGTTGTGCCGCGCGACGGCTGCTGCGACGCTCAGGACCACGGCTTCTGGTAGCCGGTCGTGAGCTCCTTGCCGCGGTGGCGCCACTTGGGTTCCTTGTCGACGGTCCGGGCGGTCATTGTCCGCAACCCCCGAATCAGGCCGCCGTAGACGCTGCTCGCCGCTGTCGAGACACGCGCCCCGGGCGGCTCGTCCATGAACGGCATGAACTTGTCCGGGAAGCCCGGCATCGTGCAGCCGATGCAGATCCCGCCGACGTTCGGGCAGCCGCCGACGCCGTTGATCCAGCCGCGCTTCGGGACGTTGCACTTGACCACCGGACCCCAGCAGCCGAGCTTGACGATGCACTTCGGCGAGCCGTACTCGGTCGCAAAGTCGCCCTGCTCGTAGTAGCCGGCCCGGTCGCAGCCCTCGTGGACCGTCGCGCCGAACAGCCAGGTCGGGCGGAGCGCCTCGTCGAGCGGGATCATCGGCGCCACGCCGGCCGCCTGATAGAGGAGGTAGAGGAGCGTCTCGGAGAAGTTGTCCGGGTGGGTCGGACAGCCCGGGATGCAGACGATCGGGATGCCGGCCTTGGACTTCCAGTTCCAGCCGAGGTAGTCAGGGACGCCCATCGCCCCGGTCGGATTGCCGGCCATCGCGTGGATCCCGCCGTAGGTCGCGCAGGTCCCGGCGGCCACGACCGCGAGGGCCTTGGGCGTCAGCCGGTCGAGCCACTCGCTCGTCGTCATCGGCTGGCCGGTCGCGGGATTGTTGCCGAAGCCGGACCAATAGCCCTCCGACTTGATCGACTCGTTCGGGATCGATCCTTCGATGACCAGGACGAACGGGTCGAGCTCACCGCGTTCGGCCTTGAAGAACCACTCGATGAAATCGTTGACGCCGCCGACCGGGCCGTTGTCGAAGTCGATGAGTGGCCAGTGGATCGCGACCTTCGGCAGGCCCGGCAGTGCGCCGAGGGCGATCTCCTCGATGCTCGGCTGGGTCGCCGCGGTCAGCGCGACCGAGTCGCCGTCGCAACTCAGGCCGGCGTTGATCCACAGGATGTGGACGACCGGATCCTCGGTCGCCGTGCTGCCAGTGGAATCCGCCATGTCGCGCTCCTCCTAGATCCGTGCGTTGTCTGGGGTCGGCTCAGCTGCCCGGGCGGTCGTGGACCGCTCGGCTATGTCGGTCGAGGAAGTCATCGATCCCGCGCTTGCTCCCGCGCAGGGCCGTGGCCCACTCATCGAGGACGGCCGCGCCCTCGGCGGTCAAGCTGTAGACCCGACGCGGCGGTCCACTCGACGAGATCTGCCAGGTCGATTCGAGGATCGCCTCGCGTTCATACGCGCGGAGCGTCCGGTAGAGCCAGCCGGAATCGCCCGAGTCGAAGCCGAACGGTGAGAGGCGTTCGAGGACGTCGTAGCCGTGGGCGGGATGCTCCTGGAGCAGGAGCAGGATGCAGGCGCGGAAGAAGCTGCCCGAGCCACCCGATCCGCTGGCTGGCACCCGGCCGGCCGCAGAGTTCGAATCGACGGTCCTGGGCGTGGGACCGGGAACGGGTCGGTGCCGCGGGATGCGCCCGGCGAGCGGCCGGTCCACGAGGCGAACGAGACCGGCCCCCGTTGTCGGCTCGTCGAGCGATCGACCGAACCGGGGGCCTTCGAGCACGGAACTCCGCCGCTCGGGCATGCCTGCCTCGTCGTGTGAGCGTCCCTGCGTTAGAAGTCGAATCTCGTTCTGAAAGCTTCGGTCAGGTAACGCACATTGGCAGATACCTACCCGCGATTCCAAGGCTTCGGAGCCGATTGCAACGTCGCTGAAACGTCACCCGAGCCGATCGACAGACGCGGCCCGTTGCGAGGTGCCTGTCATGCTCTGGCGGGCACGGTGATGGCTTCGGACCGTCGCCCGGGCACACCCTCGGACGAGCGTCGGCATCCCCGGCGCGGGACCAGAAGGAGATCGCATGACGGACGACGAGCGCGATCAGGCCAAGACCGACCACGCGAGCATCAATCGCCGCGGCGAGGATGTGTCCGGCGACGAGAACGAGGCCGGTCGGGAGCAGACCGGAACTCAGGGCGCCACTGATCGCCCGGTCGGCACGTCGACGACCCGCGACGTGACCAGCGTGAATCCAAGTGAGATCACCAGTCACGACGACGACAGCCGTTCGCCAGCCGGCTAAGTCCCGATTTGGACGCGGAATCCTGATTTGGACGCGGAATCCTGATTCGACAGCACCGATCCGATCGCTGAACGGTCGGGTTCGTTCGCGTGAGGCGGGCGCTCTCCGAACCACAGCGATCCAGGGCGTGCACCGAACGCTCAGTCTCGACGTCGGGCGGGTCACGCATCGACCCCGCCGGCGTCGATGCAAGCGACTTGCGACGGCGCGGCGGTTCGTCATGGTGGTTCTGAAGCGTGGCTGGGGCCACCATCGGACGATGGCAGCAACGATTCCATCCGAGCAGCGCGCGGCGACCGCCGACGTGCCGCCGAGGACCGTGGCGGTTCCTCAAGCAGTCCTCGTCGGAGCTGGCGCCGGGATGGCCGCGGCCCTCGTCATGAGCATGGTGATGCTTCCGGCGCGCTGGCTCGGTCTCCTTGGAACCCAGCCGCCCAGGCGGATCACGGATCGATTGCTCGACGTTGCTGGCGGAAGCGAACCCACGCCGGAACCAGCCCGGCGGGTGGGTACCGCACTCGTCCACCTCGCCACGGGCGCGGTGTGTGGAGCCGTATTCGGCTTGGCGCGGGTCGTCACGCACCGGCGATTTCCGACCGCGGTCGTGGGACCGGCCTATGGCGCGGGGGTCTGGACTTTCGCGTATGCCGTCGCGGCTCCGACGCTAGAGTTGCTTCCGCCGCCCTGGAGGGACCGACCTGCCCGGCCTCAAGTCATGCTTGTCGCCCATCTCTTCTTCGGACTCGTCACTGCGACGCTGTTCGACCGCGCGATCGAGTCGGCGCCGAGCGGCGGCACGCGCCGGAGCTGAGCCCCTGAACGTGCTGAGGGCTCCGGTGACGGCACCTCTCACCAGCGACGCGCGATCGGCATCCGGCATAGGCTGAGTGGACCCACCTGGAAGCGGCCCAACGTCCGACGCGTCATGTTTGAGCGTGGAGAACGACCAGCAGTAGCCGTCGCGAACTGACGACGGACCGCCGGGACGCGGAAGGAGTCGGCAATGGTTACCAAGGGACTCTGGGTTCCGCTCGAGGCGAAGCCCGACAAGGTCGCCGAGGTTCGGGCGTTCCTCGAGGGCGGCCGAGCCCTCGTCGACGCCGAGCCGGACACGACGGCCTGGTTCGCCGTCCAGAGCGGGCCGACATCATTCGCGATCTTCGATGTGTTCGCGGACGACGCCGGCCGCCAGGCGCACCTGTCCGGCAAGGTCGCTGCGGCGCTCATGGCGCAGGCACCGGACCTGTTCGCGACGGCGCCGGACATCCAGTCGCTCGACGTGATCGCCGACAAGCTGCCGGGCTGAGCGCCAGGCGGCGCCGTGCGCCTCACACCGGGCCCGACGCCCGGCCTGCAGCCGTTCCGCGGACCGAACACAACGCGACGAGGAAACACACAGCGTCCCGTCAGCACGATGGGGCTCGTCCAGCCGTCGCGGGGTGCTGGACGAGCCGACGGACCTTCGTCAGTCAGGACGGGGCCAGGAGGCGTTGGCGTCGAGGGACCTTGAGGCGGCCAGAACCGCCGGGACCCAAGTTAAGGGGCAATCCCAAGACCGAAGATACGGCCGGCGTCGCTCGACGCCAGCCGTACGCTGCGCACCTTCAGCGCTTCGCTGGCCCCCAGTCGATGTACCGCGGCCTGAAGGTCGACCACCGGGTGATCCGGTGCAGGTCACTGCCGTCGGGTCGGATCCGATGAAGCGCCGATATGCCACCGTCCTCGAGCCGGAAGACAATCCATTGACCATCCGGGGAGTAGCTACCGACGTACGCACGAAACCGAGGATCGGCGTAGTGCGTGAGCTTCCTCAGACCGGTCCCGTCCGGCCGCACGGTCCAGACGTTCACCGGAAGACCCGGCTCGGGCTGGGAGTAGTCGCTGAAGGCGAGCCGTCCGCCATCTGGGGCCCAGTCGCTCTTGAAGGCGACGTCGACGTCGGGAGAGACTCGGACGAGACCCGTCCCGTCGATGCCCTGTACGAAGAGCGCGCCGTTCGCACCCTTGAACGAGATCCGCTGACCGTCGGGAGAGGCGTTGAGATCAATGGACCCTCCAATCGGCAGGCTGACCCAGCCCGTCCCGTCGGCGCCTACGAGCCACGGGGTCTCTTCGTCGAGTGCGGGATCGAACCTCAGGACGAGGAGGTGCCTGCCGTCTGGCATCCATGACGCGTCGGCGTGACACACGTCGATGCCGGGTGTCAGGCCGGCTGGGTCACTCAGGATGCGGTTGAGATGGCCGCCGTCCGGATCACTGAGCGCCACGACGCACGGGCTATCGGTTGCTTCGTACTCGTCGACGCCGAACGCGATCCGGCTGCCATCAGGCGACCAGTCCGGATCCGCCGCGTCGCCCGCGATGTGGGTGATCTGTCGCAATCCGTGCCCGTTCGGGCGCATGGTGAACAGCTGGATGCCGTCGCTGGTCTGCGCCTGGAAGACGATCAGGCCGTTGTGCCCGGGCATCGTGGCGATGACAGAGGGCACCGTCGTGAAAAGCGCGAGCGCTGCGGCCGCGATGGCCGATGCTCGCCTGGCTGTGGTCATACGGGTCCTCCTGCGCTACCGGTCGGGCCGGACGTGGTCGTCCGATGTCCCTCCCGGCGAATATCTTGTTTGACGACCGGTGCGCCCAATTTCCGCGCGAGGGAATTCGGCTCCTGCAACGTCTAAGGTGGGGTCAAGGAGACGCTTCACCGTGACGGAAAAGGAGCCATGGGCAGAGAGTCGCTCGACGGGGTCGACGGCGTCCGCCTCCTTCGCGGCACTGTTCGACAACACGCGGGCGTTCGAAGCGTGGTATGAGGACGCGTTGCCGCGGGTCGTCGGCTTCGTACACATCCGGACCGGCGGCGACCTGACTCTGACGGAGGAGATCACCGCACAGGCGTTCTTCGAGGCGGTCCGGGCGCGACGGTCGTTCGGCGGTCGGAGTGACCCGGTCACCTGGATCTGCTCGATCGCTCGGAACCGGCTGGTCGATCACTATCGTCGACAGGCCCGAGAGCAGGCGCGGCACCTCCGACTCGTGGTTGGGAGCCTTTCCGACGCGGTCCCCGACGAGGCGGAGATCGTCGACGATCGAGAAGCCGTGATCCGTGCGCTGTCGGCGTTGCCCGATCTCGAACGGACCGTCCTGACGCTGCGTTACCTCGACGGCTACTCGGTCCGGGAGATTGCCGGCCTCATCGGGCGAACCGAGCGGGCAACCGATTCCATTCTGTGGCGCGCTCGCGAGCGTGTCCGATCTGCCCATCCAGGAGGACTGGGATGAGCGACGACGATTTCGTGCGCTGGCTCAGGCACGGCGACCAGCCGCTCCGGCCCTCGCCGGAATTCGCCCGTGATCTACTGGCCGATCTCGCTGCCGAGCGCTCATCGGCCCGCATGGCGGACTCCAGCGCGGCCGGCCCACTGGCTCGTCCGCGCGCATCGGTGCGCTTCTCGAGGCCAGCGTCGCTTCGCCTGCTCGTCGCCGCGGTTCTCGTTGCAGCCGCCGTCGCCGGCGTGGCCCTGGTGTCTGGCTCTCGACCGAAAGAGCTGCCCGACCTGCAGGATGTGCCGTTCTACCGGGGTGATCCGCTCGGCCGGGCGATCCAGCCGGGACCTGGGCCGCTGACTCGGCCCGACCTGGCGTGGACGTCGCCTACCGCCAGCGGCCCGTTCGTGCCGATCCTTGCTGGGGGACTGCTGGTCGTCGGAACGTCCGACGGGTTCGTCGTCGCGCTCGACGCGCGGACAGGTGCCGAACGGTGGCGCTTCCAGGCGGCAGGCCCGATCGCATCCGATGATGCAGTTCCGAGGCGGACCTCGGGGGCGGCCGTGTCGGGGATGTTCTATGCCGCCGACGCGGCGAATCTCTACGGACTCGACCTTGCCACCGGTGTCCGCCGGTGGGCGACCCCGCTGCCGAATGCCGGCGGCTACCCGATCGTCGTCGATGGGATCGTCTATTTCGGGATGATCGGCGGCGTTGTCGGACTCGATGCCGCCACGGGCGGACTCGTGTGGCAGTGGAGCGGCCCGGCCGGCGAACCAGCCACCGCGGGTCCAGTGCTTGACGGCGTCGCCTATGTCACGACAGCGGACGGCCGCCTCCGTGCGATCGGCTTGGCGGACCGGCGCGAGCGATGGTCGATCCAGACGATCAGCACGGTCGTCTCGTCGCCCGAAATCGTCGGCGACACGATCTATGTCGCAACCAACCCGGGCGAATCAACCGGACCGAACGGTGAGCTCTACGCGATCAATCGCGCGGACGGTCACATTCGATGGCGCTACCGGGCTCCGAGCGGCGGGTACATGAGCGCCGGGCCCGTAAAGGACGGCGTCCTCTTCGCAAGCAGCAGGGACTCCGGAATCGTCGCTCTGCGTGATGCGGGTTCGTCGGCGGTCGAGATGTGGCACGTGGACGGGCCGTCGTCGACATGGCCGATGGCACTCGTCGGCGACGCGCTGTACCAGCAGCGCGCCGACGGCTCGATCGGGGTGTACGGGACGAGCGACGGCGCGCTACGTTGGGAGACGCCGTCGGTGGAGGATCAGGCCGCGGGGCCGATCGTCAGTGGCGGAATGGTCTTTCAGGTGACCTATCGCCATGGTGTCCGAGCGTACGTCGACCCGATCTTGCGGGCGGCCATGCCGACGGCGGCGCCGGTGCCGGCCGAGACCGCTGCGGCGACTCAACCGACGAGTGACGTCCCGAACCCGTTCACCGTCACGAACTCGTTCCCATGGAGCGCGACTGGCATCGGCGTACCGCTCGGCATGGACGACGGTCCAAATGGCTATCTCTATGTCCTCGACGCGTCGCCGCGGGTGACGGTCGTCGATCCAGCAGACGGCCAGGTGGTTCGACGGTGGGGGAGTCAGGGTGCGGGCCCCGGTGAATTCGATCTCACCCGACCAGACGACAATCCTGGATACGGTGACATTGCTGTCGCCCCAGATGGGCGCGTGTACGTCGCCGACGGCACCAACCGACGCGTGCAGGTGTTCTCTCAGGAGGGGGAGTATCTCCGGGAGTTTGGTCGATCCGGCTCGCCCGACGGGCGCCTCGGAATCATCACCGAGATCGGCGTCGGATCGGACGGCAACGTGTTCGTCCTGGACGAGGCGCCCGGGCACCTGACCAAGTACACGGCGGACGGCCATCTCCTGTGGCGGAGCGACGCGGAGGAGCTGAACGGCCACTTCGAGGGACTCGCCTTGCTCGACGGCGCGCCGATCCTGACGTGCGAGGGTTGCGGCGACCTGGTCACGATCGAACCATCCAGCGGCGCGATCAAGACGCGGACGCCGGTGCCGGACCTCGGCGGTGACGGGTTCGCGCTTCTCGACGTCGATCCTAAAGGCCGGATCTATGCGGTCGTGTACGGATCGGAGGCCCAGGTCGTCCTGGATCAGTCGGGGGCGCTCATCGGGGCCCGGTACATCGGCCCTGGGATGGATAGGGGCAGTGCCGGTCGAACGATCGAATGGGGCGACTCCTGGTACCCGGCGCCGGCGTTCCTGCCGGACGGGCGCGCGTTCCTGTTCGGCAAGGCCGGCCTGCTCGAGCTGACGATCAACCTGCCGGGGTCAGGCTGACGTAGCGGCGGACCATGTCGAGCGTCGCGTGGCCGAGGATCTGCTGGAGACTGAACACGTCGCCCCCGTTGGAGCTGATGGCGAAGGACGAGGATCTCGAGATCCTTGGAGCCGTCGTCCGTGCCCCTGGCGCCGAGGAGGCGGACGAGCATCCGGACCAGGTGGGACAGGAGGAACAGCATCGGCGCGTCCTACGATGCGGTTGATCGCGAATCCGGTTTTCGACCCCGACGGGGGTCGAGGCCATGCGATCCGAATGCGACGGCGCCCAACTGCCTCGGAAGACCTCGGATGAAACGCTCCTCTATGACCTTCTGTACGCATCGACTTCTCGGCCATCGGCCTGCGAGTCGCGCAAAATTGGGTTGATGCGGCCGGAATGGACCGCCACATCAGGTTCGTTGAGGGCGACCTCACGGCCAGCGAGATCCCTGGCAATTGAAGGGCCGTTCGACCTCCTGGTACGGCAGGCACGACGACCTCGATCCGGCCGCCCGACGGGCGATGGCCAACGTCGCGCATCCCCGCCGCGTGCCATCTCACGCGCCACGTTCGTCTCCTTACCAACGGGGATGATGTTCCGCCGTCGTCTGGTCGGATCCCTTCGCATCTGCCAGCCCGGTAGCGGCTGCCGAGTTCTTACTTGGATGCAGGGCCGGGGGCGTGCGGCCCGCTCCAGGCCACGACCTCTGAGACCCGAGGGTCGAGAAGCTTCGCTGTCCAAGCCAGCGCATCCACGTCAGCCCGCGACGCCTCGAGACGAAGGAAGCACACCTCGTCCTGCAGCGACAGGGTCGCGCCCAGGAACCGGACCGGGCGGCCCGCCGCCGCCATCGTGGCGGCGACGGACTGGACCCGCTCGGCAAGCTCCTCGACCGCGACTGGGCTGACGCCGGGCCAGTAGAGCTCGAGATCGAACGTTCGAACGGTGGCACCCGAACCGTCCCCGCTCACTGGAGCTGGTCGAGAACCTTCTCGACGGCCTCGATGACCACGTCCGGCTCCTGGCTCGGCACGTGGTGGGTGCTGCGCTCGGCGATGACCTGGACCCCGCCCGGGACCCTGGTCGCGAGGTCCAGCTGGTGCCCGGCGCGGATGCCGTCGAAGACGGCGGGGTCGCCCCATTCCTCCGGCCAGCCCTCGGAGATTCCGGCCGTGACCACGACGAGCGGGACCTCCGGCAGGTCGGCTGCGGCCTGTGCCTGCTTGAAGCTGGCCTCGAGGTCGATCCCCTCGGGGTTGTCGCGCATGAACGCCCGGTCCTCCTTGATCTGTGCAGGCGTCAGGTGCGCCCAGAAGTCGTCGTTCTCGTCGGGGTGGTTCGACTCGACGAGAACGAGGCCCGCCACGTCGTCCGGACGGGCCGCAGCGTACATCTGGGAGGCCAGGCCCCCGAACGAGAAGCCAACGAGCACGATCGGCGTTGTCTCGCCGGACGCCTCGAGCAGGGCCGCCAGATCGTCGACCACGTCCTCGACGGTCCGGGGCGTGGGGGCGGCGTCGCTCGGCGGGACGTTGGCCCGGTCGTAGGCGCAGACCCGGACCCGCTTGGCGAGAAGCGGCGCGACCCCCTCCCAGGTCCGGTGATCGCCGGTCAGACCGGCTTCGAGGACGACGGTTGGCGAGCCGGATCCTTGGCACTCGATGTGGAGGGACCTGCCGCCGACGTCCACCGTTCGCGCCTCGGCGGTCGTGGGCGGCGAGGCCATCGCCGAGGCAGGGGCCGGCGACGCGACGGGGTATGCGGGGGTGGGGGCCAACGGGGCGGACGGCGAAGCCGGCGCCGAGCCGACGGCGGCGCAGCCGGCGATCAGCCACGCCGCGACGAGAAGAGCGAGGGGTCGGGCCATGTCGAGCTCTCCATGCAGGGAGCGCCGGCGGGGCGCCGGTCGCGTGACCTAGCCTCGCCCGTCAGCCACCCCCGATGAAACGGGTGATCTCCGCGATCTGTGCGCCGATCTACCGCTCGTCGTGCCCGATCCGCGCTCCCAGCTCCGCTCGCGAGCGGATGCCGAGCTTCTGGTACACGCGACCAAGTACCGCGTCGATGCTGCGCGGGCTCATCACCATGGCCTCGGCGACCTGCCGGTTGGTCAGGCCCCGAGCCGCCAGGCCCGCGACCTCCGACTCGGTGGCCGTCAGCTCCGCAGGTGCCCGCGGCCGGAGCCCGACCCGGGCCAGCTCGGCGCGCGCCCGGGCGCGCCAGGCC
>JACCVQ010000255.1 GCA_013698095.1 Chloroflexota bacterium | reverse complement strand
CGCTGACGCAGGGCTGGCGCTGGGTGCCGCGGTCGGCGTCGCGGGCGACGTCCCGGCCGTCCGCGCGTCGCCGCAGCCAGCCCCGACGGCGACGAGCACGATCGACAGGAGGGCCGTCTTGCCGGACCGCTGAGCGCGGCCGGCGGTGGTCATCAGGCCGGCAAGCACGGTCGGGATGATCGGTGGCGAGGGGGTCATCGCCGAATCGTACGTTGCGAGGGCCTCTTCGGTTCCAAGCGCTGATAGGCTCGCCCGAATGACGACCTTCGAGCTCGCCGATCTCGTCGCCCGGCACGCGGCCGACGGCAAGCCGTATCTCGAGTTCCTGAGCGTGCCGGATCTCAGCGTCGGGTTGTACGTCCTGGCCGCGGGCCAGCCGGACCTCCAGCGGCCGCACGGCGAGGACGAGGTCTATTACGTGGTCTCGGGCCGAAGCCGGATCACTGTCGGCGACGAGGAGCGCGACCTCGGGCCCGGCTCGATCGTGTTCGTCGGCGCGGCCGTCCCGCACCACTTCCACGACATCGTCGAGGACCTGACGCTGCTCGTGATGTTCGGCCCGGCCGAGGGCACACGCGCCCCTCGCTGACCAGTCGTTGCGCTACCGGGTCCCGAACCCCGCCTCGGCGCCCAGCGCCGCGAGCTCCAGCGCCAGCTCGGCTCCACGCCCGACCTCGTCGTGGCGGAAATAGACCGACGCGTCGACCCCGTCGCTGAGAAACGGTTCGAGCCGATCGAGCCAGGTCCGGAGGGCCGCGGCATCGTAGTCGGCCCGGCGCAACCGGAGATAGAGGAACGGCCCGGTTCGGCGGATCCGCGGCGGCGCCGGGTCCGCATCATGGTCGGTGGTCACGAGGGCCGCTCCGATCTCGCCGATCGCCGCGAACACGTCGTCGACATGCCAGCTCGGATCCTGGAACTCGACGGCCAGCGGCATGTCGGCAGGCCAGGCCGCCAAGAGGCCGGCCAGACGATCGTCGTCTCGGGCGACGCCGTCCGGGACCCGGAACAGGATCGCCCCCAGCCGATCGCCGAAGCGGCGCAACGGCCCGGTCAGCCAGGCGACGCTCTCGACGGCGTCGACCTGGAGGGTCCGGGACGAGGACCCGCGCTGGGCCTTGACGGCAAATCGGAAGTCGTCCGGCGTCGCCGCGAGCCAGCCATCGACCGCGGCCGGGCTCGGCTGGCGGTAGAACGTGTTGTTGAGCTCAACCGTCGCGAGGCGCGAGCCGTAGTGACTGAGCAAGGCGGGACCCTTGATGCCAGCCGGATAGAACCGTGGCGACCAGGCCGGATACGCGAAGCCGCTCGTGCCGGTCCGGAGTCGCCCGGTCACGCGATCACCCGTTCAGGCCACGCGCCGTCCGCAACGTCAGGCGTCGACGGGCGGACAACCCTCGTGAGCCGTTCGAGAGCCCGAGGTCAGGCCGCTCGCCACTCGCCCGAGGCTGGCCTCCAGACCGTCGAGCTCGGCCGCGTCGAGCTTGCCGAGGAACAGCCGTCGAACCCCGTCGATGTGGGTTGTGGCCGCCGTCCGAAGGCGCTCGAGGCCGGCGTCGGTGAGGACGGCTTCCTGGCCCCGGGCGTCGGTGGCGCACGCCACGCGCGTGACGGAGCCGTCAGCCTCGAGCCGGTCGACGAGCCTGGTGATTCCGCTCCGCGACAGGATCACGCGCTCGGCCAGGACGTTCATCCGGACCCGCCGGCCCGGGGCATGGGCGATCTGGAGGAGCGCGTCGTACTCGGCGAGCGACATGTCGTGGGCTGCCTGGAGCTCCTCATCGAGCCGCCGCGTCACACGGGCGTGGGCGGTGAGGAAGCTCCGCCAGGCACCGAACCCGGGCTCGTCGGCGACGACCGTGGCGCGCCCGGGAGCGCCAGTCGGTGCATCGAACGAGATCGGAGCGCGGATCGAAGCGGACGGCGTTGGCATGACCCCGCAATCGTACTCCGGCCGAACAATTGTTGACAAGTCAACGATCCGTATATGTCGCCGCCTGGACCGCGGCCGGTCAGGCCATCCGCGACTGCACTACGATCAGCGCCGGATCCGGTTCCAAATCCCGAGTCCGCCGTTTCCGATTCGTGCCGCCACCCACCCACCCTCCGAGGCTTCCCATGACCGCCTTCGATGTCGAGACGCTCCGGCGCCAGTTCCCGGCCCTTGCGATCCAGGACGGCGGCCGGCCGGTCGCCCTGTTCGACGGCCCCGGTGGGACGCAGGTCCCGCAATCGGTCATCGATGCGATCGGCGACTACTACCGGACATCGAACGCGAACCACGACGGGCCGTTCCTGACCAGCCGGCGGAGTGACGCGAGCGTTCACGAGGCGCACCAGGCGATGGCTGACATGCTCGGGGCCGCATCGCCCGACGAGATCAAGTTCGGCGCCAACATGACGTCGCTGACCTTCCATGTCAGTCGCTCGATCGGAGCGACGATGGAGCCCGGCGACGAGATCGTCGTCTCGATCCTCGACCACGAGGGCAATGTCGGGCCGTGGAAGGCGATCGCCGCCGACCGCGGGTTCGTGATCCGGACGATCGACATTCGCGAGTCGGACGTGACGCTCGACCTGACGACCCTCGATGCGGTCCTCAACGAACGGACAAAGCTTGTCGCAGTCGGCTGGGCATCAAACGCAGTCGGGACGATCAACCCGGTCGCGGAGATCGTCCGGCGAGCCCACGCCGTGGGCGCGTGGACGTACATTGACGCCGTCCATGCGGCTCCCCACCTGCCGATCGACGTCCAGGCGATCGGGACCGACTTCCTCGCCTGCTCCACCTACAAATTCTTCGGGCCCCACGTCGGCGTGCTCTACGGCCGCGGGGAGATCCTCGACGCCCTGCCGGCCTACAAGCTCCGGCCGGCGAGCGACCGGTTCGAGACCGGGACCGGCAACTTCGAGGGCCTCGCCGGGGTCACGGCCGCGGTCGAGTACCTGGCCGATGTCGGCGTGGCCAACGGCGGCGCGCGACCGGACCGGAGCCGACGCGAACGCGTCCTCGACGGCATGGGCGCGATCCGGAACTACGAGCTGGAGCTGTATCGACGCCTCGCCGACGGGCTGGCCACAATCCCCGGCCTCACTCTGTACGGCATCACGGACCGGGCACGATTCGACGAGCGGACGCCGACGGCGGCGCTGACGCTCGACGGGATCGCGCCACGGGCCGTGGCCGCCGCGCTTGGCGATGAGGGGATCGCGGTCTGGGATGGCGACTTCTACGCGACCGGATTGATCGAGCGGCTCGGGCTCGCGGAGAGCGGTGGCGTCGTCCGGATCGGGCTGACCCACTACAACACGGCCGCCGAGGTGGACCGCCTGGTCGACGCGCTCGGCCGGATCGCGGCCGGAGCCGGGGCGGCTGGCGCAAGTTCGCGCGCGACCGCCGCCGCCAGCGCCCACTGACACGACGCCTTCCTGACGCGCAGGTGGTGGCGGTCGACGTTGCGGTCATCGGCGCTGGGATCGCCGGGACGGCGGTGGCGGCGTTCCTCGCCGACGGAGGCATGCGTGTCCGGCTGTACGAGCGGTCGGCGATCGCGGCCGCCGCGTCGGGCCGCAACTCCGGGATCGTCCAGCACCCGTTCGATCCGCTCCTCGTCGGGCTGTACCGTGCCACGCTCGACGCGTACGCCTGGCTCGCCGAGCGAGAGCCCACCTTCGATCTGGGCGATGATCCGGCGGGGCTGCTGTACGTCGGGCACGATCGCGAAGCGGCCGGCCGGGTGGCGTTCGAGTGGCAAGCCGCCTGGCCGGCGACGACGCCCCAGGTGCTCGAGGGCGCAGATCTCCGGCGCCTCGAGCCGGCTCTCGCGCCGGACCTCGTCGCCTGCCGACTGGCTGTCGGCTATCCCATCGCGCCGGCAGCCGCCACCGACGCATTTGCCGCCGTCGCTCGTCGGGCCGGCGTCGACATCGTGATCAGTGGGGCGGTCACGCCGGCGGCCGACGGGGCAACCGTCGTCGGGGTCGTGACGGACGGCCGGGTGGAGCAGGCCGGCGCCGTCATCGTCGCGACGGGACCGTGGGCGCCGGAGACCATCGATCCAGGCGGAGGGTGGCGGCCGATCCGCTCGTCGTGGGGGGTCGTCGTCTCGGTCGCCCTCGACGATGCGCCGCGCCACGGCCTCGAGGCGATCGACATCGCGATCGAGCCGGCCGAGCCGGCCGGGCCGGCGGACGACGATGCTCCACCCGAGTCGGGCGCGAGATCCTCCGTCGTCGAGTTCAGCCTCGTGCCGGCGTTCCGATCGAGCGCCCTCGGCTCGACATTCCTCGACCGCGAGCCTGACCCCACCGCGTGGCTTCAGGCGCTCCGCGCGACAGGCTCCCGGTTCGTCCCCGCGATCGCCACGGCGCCGGTCGAGGGGATGCGCCACTGCGCGCGACCCGTGAGTCGCGACGGCCGCCCGCTCGTCGGCCGCGCGTCGTGGCTGGACGGTCTGTGGATCGTCGCGGGTCACGGACCGTGGGGCATCTCGACGGGACCCGGTTCCGCCGGGCTTGTCGCGGATGCGATCCTCGGACGGACGAGAGCGGACGCGATCCCGCCCGAGCTCCGGCCCGACCGGTTCGGGACGCCGCTGTGATGACAGGTCGCGGATCCCGATTCCGCCCCTTCATCCTGACGATTCTGGTCTCGATCGCGGTGGCGGCCGCGTGCACTGGGCCCGCGCCAACGGCATCGCCCGACGCCACGCGGTCCAGCCCGGGCGTGGCCGCAGCACCACGTGGGTCGGCCGTGACCGGCGTCGAGGGAGCGTTCGGGAGCGACCTGACCTGTCCTGGCGATGCCTGGCCGCCGTTCGGAGCGCCCGGAACCTTCGATGGAATCGTGGCCCGATCGACCGATTGGTTCCACCTCGAAATCCGCAGCCGAACGCGCGAAACGGTCTTCGTCCGCGTGTCTGGCTGGGAGGTCGCCCAGCTCGAGGCGTGCCGAGGTCTCCTCGAGCTGGAGGTCGTCCGCGGGCCGGTGAGACCGGGCACCGTCTTCATCGCCAAACTTCCGTCCGAACCATGGGATAGCCCGCTCACGGTCGGGATCTGGAGGGAGCCCTGCGGGGAGGCGTGTCGTGAGGGGCCGATCGCGCTGCTCCCGGTGTCCCGCTCGACAATCGAGCCGGCCTCGTCCTGACAGGCCAACCCAGCCGCCCGCGCGCCGGCGTCAGCGCCAGGAGTTCGGGTCGAACAGGAAGAAGGTGAGCTGGGACCAACGCTCCCGGACGGCGGTCCAGCGATCGGCGATGCGGCTCGTTGGCGTTGGCCGGGCGGGACTCGCCTCGATGACGCTGGCTGGGCTGCCAGCCGGCCGCAATCGATCCTCGGCCGAGTCGATCGTGTGATGGCCCCGCGCCAGCCGAGGCGCTGCGCGAACAATTCGGGCCGATGCGACGTAGCCGCTCATCGCGGAAGCGTAGTGCCCGGCCCTGGTCTTCGGGAAGACCCGCCTCGACGTATCCTCGACCGCGTGACCACGACCGATCGGCGCTTCGGCGTCCGCAGCTCAACGGCCGCCCTGCGCGACGTCCTCGTGAAGCCGCCGGGTGCGGCGTTCGGGCGGGCGTTCGGCGATCCCGCCCATGGCTTCCTCCGGCCTGTCGACCTCGACCAGGCCCAGCGTGAGCACGCCGGCCTCGTCGCCGCCCTCGACGGGCTCGGCGTTCGCGTCCACGTCCTCGACGACGAGCCGGCGTCGGACCCCGATCTCGTCTACGTGTTTGATCCGCTGCTCGTCGTCGCCGACGGCGCGGTGCCCCTCCGGCCGGGCAAGCCGAACCGGGCGGACGAGCCGGCGACGATGGGGCGCTGGATGGAAGCAAACGGAATTCCGACGATCGGGCGGATCGAGGCGCCCGGCACGGTCGAGGCAGGCGACACGGTCTGGCTCCGCGACGACCTGTTCGTGATCGGCCGGACGCTCCGCACGAATGACGCGGGTGCACGCCAGCTCGCCGGGATCGTCGGCGGCGACGTCCGGATCGTCGACGTGCCGTACTGGAAGGGCCCCGCCGAGCTCGTCCACCTCATGTCGGTGATCTCGCCCGTGTCGGACGAACTCGCGGTCGTCTTCCTGCCGCTCCTGCCGGCCGGTCTGTACGAGTGGCTCCTGGAGCTCGCGATCGCGATCGTCGAGGTGCCCGAGGAAGAGTACGGAACGCTCGGCTGCAACGTCCTCGCTGTCCGGCCCGGGGTCGTGATCGTCGCCGACGGGAATCCGGCCACGCGGCGAGCGCTCGAGGCTGCCGGGGTCGAGGTCCATGCCGTCGCTCTCGGCGAGGTCGGCGAGAACGGCTCGGGCGGCGTGACCTGCCTGACTCGACCCATCCTCCGCGGATGACCGACCGCGACGCGCCCACGGCGGACGGAACCTCGATCCGGGCGGTCGGCACCCACGACGCCGCCCTGGCGGCGGCGGACGCCGTCGACCCGGCGTCCCTCCGAGACGAGCTCCAGGCGATCATCCGGATCCCGAGCATCACCGGCGCCGAGGATGCGGTCGCCGCTGACCTCGCGCTCCGGGCGGCAGCGGCCGGGCTGACCGTCGAGACCCTGTTCCCGGATCCGGCCACGATCCGGGCCGATCCGGCCTGGCCGGGCGAGGAGACCGAGCGGACCACGCTGCCGGTGGTCATCGGCCGGATCGGGCGGCCCGGCGGGCGGCGCGTCGTCCTGTCGGGCCACATCGACGTGGTCCCGCCCGGGGATCCCGCCACGTGGACGGCCGACCCGTGGGGCGGCGAGATCCGCGACGGAAACCTGTACGGGCGCGGCGCCTGCGATATGAAGGGCGGCGTGGTGGCGATCCTCGGCGCCGTTCGGGCGCTCGTTGCCAGTGGTGCGGCCGCGCGTCTCGGCGGCGAGCTGATCGTGGCCTTCGTGCCGGGCGAGGAGGACGGCGGGCAGGGGACCCTCGCCGCGATCCGGGCCGGCGCGACCGGTGACATGGCGATCATCACCGAGCCCTCGAATCTCGACATCGTCGTCGCCCACGCCGGAGCGATCACGTTCCGGCTCGCCGTCCCGGGGCGTGCGGCCCATGCCTCGCAGCGTCGCGAGGGCGTGTCGGCGCTCGACAACCTGTACGTGATCCTGCGCGGGCTCGAGGCCGACGAGGCGGCACGGAACGGCGCCGAGACTGACCCGCTGATGACCGCCCTCGGCCTGCCGTATCCGACGATCGTGGGGATCGTGGCGGGCGGCGAGTGGGCGTCGACGGTGCTCGATCGGGTCGTCGTCGACGGGCGCTACGGGGTCAGGCTCGGACAGAGCCCCGCGGACGCGGCCGCGGACCTGCGGCGGGCGATCGACGCGGCGAACGTGTCCGACCCGTTCCTGCGCGAGCATCCCGCAACCGTCGAGATCGTCGGCGGCGAGTTCGGCTCGGGCCGGGTGCCCTCGGACCACCCGCTGGCCGTGGGCCTTGCGAACGATGTCGAGGCGATCACGGGCCGCCGTCCGGCCCTCCTCGGCGAGCCGTACGGAGCCGACATGCGGCTGTTCATCAACGAGGGTGGAACGCCGTGCGTGATGTACGGCCCGGGCGACGTGAAGGTCGCCCACAGCGCCGACGAGCACGTGCCGCTCGCCGAGGTCGAGGAGTGTGCTCGCGTCCTTGCCGCCTGGGTCGTCCGAGAGCTCGGGGTCGGGTAGAGCTCGGGGTCAGGTAGAGCTCGGGGTCAGGTAGAGCTCGGGGTCGGGTAGGGCAACTCCCCGCGCCACGCCTCGCGTCGGCTCGCCGCAGGCGCGCTCGCGACTCAGGCGGCCAGATGCTCCCGGACGGCGCGCCGCCGGCCGATCACGAGGATCGTCGGCACCACGACGAGGGCGGCCCCGAGCAGCCCCAGGGTGGCGTAGCTCGCCGCCGCCACGACGACCCCGGATCCCAGGCTGGCAGCCGCCGCAGAGCTCCAGATCAGCCCGTCGGTCAGGCCCTGGAGTCGGGTCCGCTCGGCCAGCGACAGCCCCTGGGTGAGGAGGGCGGAGCCGGCGACATACCCCAGGTTCCAGCCGTAACCCAGCAGGAACAGCGCGAGGAACAGGAGGAACCCTCCGTCGGGCGGGGCCACGGCCGAAAGGACCGAGGCGAGCGCCGTGACGGCCATGCCGGCGAGGATCACGGCCACGGACCCGAGCCGATCGGTGAGCCGGCCGGACAGTGGCGACAGGCCGAACATCCCGAGCGTGTGGCCGCTGATCACGACCCCGACCGCACCCAGGTCGTGGCCGTGGGCGGTCATGTGGAGCGGGGTCATCGTCATGATCAGGACCATCACGACCTGGACCGTGACGAGGGCGATGACCGCGATTGGGACGTTGGGCCGGGCAAACACGGCCGCGAGCGTTGCCGGCGTCGAGCGCTCGGCGTCGGGACGGTCGTGACGTGCGCCGTCGTCGGCGAGGGCGTACGGGTCGGGCCACAGGGCGAGCAGCGTGAGGATGGTCGCTGCACCCACGAACACGACCGGCACGAGATACGCCCCCGACAACTCGGGCAGGCCGATCATGGTCGCCAGCTTGCCCGCCGGCGCGGCGAGGTTCGGCCCGATGACGGCGCCGACCGTCGCCCCCCACACCACGAGTCCGAGAGCCGACGCCCGGCGCGCCGCCGGAAACAGGTCCGCGGCGACGTAGCGCGACAGCTGGTTCGAGGCGTTGCCGAAGCCGATCAGCAGCGTCCCGATCATCAGCAGCGGCAACGACGCGACGACGACCGCGATCGTCGACACGAACGCGCCACCGACCCCGACCGCGTACCCGGTGGCCAGCCCGATCCGGCGACCGGAGCGGACCATCAGCTGCGACAGCGCGACCGCGCCGATCGCCGCCCCGAAGACGACCGCCGCGCTGGGGGCCCCGCTCCAGGCCGTGCTGCCGGTGATGTGCTGGGCCGCGATCGTCGACACCGTCGCCGCGGCGATGTGACCTGTACTTCCTAACGCCACGCCCGCAACGAGCGACCAGTGCGATCGACGCCGCAGGCGAGCAAGAGTGGAGGGCGGCAGATCGAGGGCGGCAGTCGTCACCGGCGGATGATATGCGGCAGCGCCGACCTCAACCGAGCCCGAGAGTCAGGACCTCCACCTCAGCCCCCGGCCCGGGCGCCAACGCCGGCGCGAGTTGTCTGACCGCCCCAGCTGGCTCGGACTCCGCGGCAGCCTCGCGCGCCTGCTCGGCGGCCACTTCGACGAGACGGCACAGGGCGTTGGCCTTGCGCATCTCGTCGGGACCGTGCGGCGCAGCGAGGAGCAGATCCGGACTCGCGATCACGATCGCGAGGCCCATCGCGCGCGAGATCGCCACATTCAGGCGATGCCCGTCGTACAGGAACGCCATGCCACGCGGCGCATCATCGGCCGACGAGGCGGCCATCGAGTAGATCGCCACGGGTGCCTCCTGGCCCTGGAACCGGTCCACGGTCCCGACCCGAGCAGTCCGGCCGAGCCGCTTGATGGCACTGGCCTGGATCATCGCGACATGGGCGTTGTACGGCGCCACGACCACGATGTCCTCGAGCCCGAGGCGCCGCGTCCTCCCGTGCCGGTCCACACACTCGCGTCCGAGCAGAGCCTCGATGGCGTCCGCCACGAGCTCTGCCTCCGCGATCGACGCCGATTCGTCTCCGACATGGACCACCGGTTGCCAACGGATCCCGGTGCCGCCGATCGGCGGCGACCCGGCCAGAACCTGGCGGGCGGTCGAGCCATCGGGCGCGAGCCGTCGCTCGTAGAAGATCTCCGAGATGTAGCCGTTGACGTCCGGATGCATTCGGTAGCTCGTGGGCAGGAGGAGTCCACGCTCGGGTGGGACGGTCAGCGCATCGCCGACGAGGTGCTCAAGGGCGGACACTCCGGCGCCCTCGGGGTGAATGCCCTGGCTCACCTGCGGTAGCTGGTTCGGGTCACCGAGCAGGACGAGCGAGCGGGCGGCGCCCGCCACCGCGAGAGCGTTGGCGAGGCTGAGCTGGCCGGCCTCGTCGACGAACAGGACGTCGACCGAATCGTCGAGCTCCGGGCGCGACCACAGCCACGCCGTGCCGGCCGCGATCGGGAATGCGCCCGCCGCAAGCAAGGGCTGGACGGCCGCAGCGTCGTGGACGATCCGAACGCCGGACTTCGACGATCCCGCCTCACCGTCCGATTTCTGGACCGCGCTGAACTCCTGATGGGTCTCGGCGAAGGCCTCGGCCGTCTTGTCGAGGAGGTTGGTGATCGCCTTGTGGGACTGGGCCGTGACTCCGACGGTCTTCCCGGCGGCGACGAGGGCCGCGATCATCCGGGCGCCCGTCCAGGTCTTGCCGGTTCCGGGAGGGCCCTGGATGGGGAGCACACCGTGGTCGAGATCGAGGGCCAGTCGAACGGCCGCGGCCAGTGCCGTCTCGTCAGCGGCGCGCAGCGGGGCAATCGCCGGCTGACCGAGGAGACTGGAGAGTCGGGGGGTCGCGCGGCCAACGAGGTCCCGGGCTGCCTGCCGACGGAGCGGGCCATCGGTTGGAGCGAAGCCACGCTCGAGGACATCGTCGGCGATCCGCCGGAGTGCGTCGCGCTGGAAGGTCGTCGGGATCGGCGTGCCGGGGATCAGTGCTGCCGGATGTCGATCGAGCTTGCTGGCCGTTCGGAAGAGCTCGATCGTTCCCGCGATGTCGTCGACGGCCACGACGTCGCCCGCGTCCTTGCCTCTCTCGCCATCGGCCGGGTCGAACGCCGGCCGTCCCACTCTGATCTTGTGGTCCTGGGGGGTGAACCGGTAGCGCCGGACGAACCCCCCGCGGCCACGTTCCTCGAGATCCCTGTCGAATTCGAGTCCACCGATCGCCTCGCTCGATTCGATCAGGTCGTTGACGCCGAGCGTCTGGAGCCGGAAATAGTTCCACCACTCCGGCTTGGCATCGCGGCCGTGCCAGTCCAGGAGCTGAGCGAGGAGCCAGCGGTTCCGCTGTTCGGGGGTTGCTGTCGCGCGATCGGCCGGCACGTCCCGGGTCAGCTCCTCGACCCGTCGCGCGGTCTCGGCCTGGTGGGCGGTCTGCGATTCGCTCGGCAGTCCGTCCTGGGCAACCGGCCGATCCATCTCCCAGCCGCGCGCCATCGCCTCGCCGCGGCGTTCCTCGAGCCAGCCCCGGAGCAGCCAGGTCGAGACGCAGTCGTCGCGGTTGTAGTCGGCGAGGTCGGTGAGATGCTGGGCTTCGCCGTCCTTGAGCCACGTCTCGTACGCGACGACGGAGAACCCTGCTTCGGTCACCGGTCCTTCGCGGGCGGGCAGGTAGAACTTCTCGATCCGCTTGATCGAATACGACTCGACCGAAGCCCGGATTCCCTGACGGACGACGTTGTACAGGTCGACGAGGATGCCGCCTCGAAGGATCCGATCGACCTCGTCGACGCGGGTTGCATGACGCTGCATCAGGCGCTTGATGGCGCCAGCCTCATATCCCGCGTAGTGGTAGACGTGCATCGTCGGGTCTCGAGCGAGCCGGTCGATGACGAGGTCGATGAATGACTCGAAGGCGGCCTTCTCGCCAGCACGATCGTGGCCCCAGAGGGCGTGATAGACGGGCCCGCCGCCAACGACCTCGACGAGACCCAGGAGGTACTCGAGGCCGCCGTTCTCGATCCAGGGGTCGGCCTCGATGTCGAAGAACAGGTCGAGAGGCGACGGGTCGGGCAGCAGGGCGAGACCGCGGCCCGGTTCGGCCGGAGTGGGCTCGATCAGCTCGTAGAGCAGCTCCCGGCGGTCCTCCCCGTCCACCTGGATCCGGGCCTGGTTGCGAAGGCGATCGAGCGTTCGTGGGTTCAGGTCCGGAACGGCGACGGTCGGTTCGAGGACCGCCAGCAGCCGACGCGTCGGGACGCCGCCTTCCTGGAGTCGCTCGGTGGCCGCTCGGGTCATCCCGGCCACGATCGACGGGTGGTCGTCATCGCGCCGGCGCTGGATGCAGGATGGGAACCAGACACAGACCCGGCAATGGTCGACCGGGTCCGGGTAGGTCGGCGGAGCGCCCGCGCGTCCCGCGCCGAAGACACGTTCCTCGAACCGCACCTTCACGGCGCGATAGAACGCCGCGAAGTCGTCGAGTCGGAGCGTGTGCGTGACCGAGTCGCCGGTGACGACGTGGATACGTTCGGGCCGGCGGCCCTGGACGGTCTCGAGCCGGTCCGAGTACACGCACACCTGAAGGAGGGCCGAGCCCTTGACCGAGCGGGCGAGCTTCGTGTCGGCCACCTCGTAGTGCCAGCTCCCGAGGTCTGACGGGCCCTCGACCCGAAGCAGGAAGTCGGCGTGCCCGCGCCAGCGCCCATCGAACAGCGTGGCTTGGTAGACGATGTCGACCCCGCGTCGCATGGCCGCGATCGTGTCCGCCTCGGCCGAACGAAGCCGATCGGGCGTGGTCAGACCGTCCTTGGTCCCGATGTGGACGGACTTGCCCTCGCCCTGGAGACGGGCCAGATAAGCCGCCTCGTGGGCGTCGCCCCGCTCCTGGAGGAGGACCACCTCCGGATCCTGTCGCTGGTGCGGCTTCTCCCAGCGGCCGTCGATCCGGCCCAGCTCGAGAGCGGTGAGGTGCCCACATTCGAGGAAGCCGACGAGATCCGTTGCGCTGACGACGATGGTCCCGTCGGCATGTCTCTGCACTGGGGAACCTTAGCCCGAGGTCGTGCCACCTCGCGTGTCACAGGGGTGGTCGCGCTCGCGATTGTTGGGTCCGCTGGTGCGATCTTGCCCGCGGGACCCGGTTCCTCCGCGGTCCCGCCGGTTCGGTCACCCGGCGCCCGAAACAACGTCCGGCGTCACGGCCGCAGGCGCGCCCCGTCGCCGCAAGCGGGCCCCATCGCCTCAGGCGGGCCGCAGCCTCCGCCACGTGTCGAGCGCCCACTTCCAGTCCTGCGGTTCGTCGATCTCGATCCGGATTGCGGCGCCCCGCCCGCGCACGGCGCTGAACCCCTCGACCGCCGCCACCTCCACGCCGGAGCTCGTGTCCAGGGCGAGCCGTGCCCGGCCTCGGACGCCGCCGTCATCGTGCTCGATCGCCTCGTGGCCGAGATGACCTGCGACCTGGCGCAGGAACAGGTCGGCCGACATCGGCTGACCGCCCTGCGCGGTCTCGACGCCGGCCAGGCTGATGCTCCGGCCGGCCTCACCGCCGGACCACTCCTCGGCCGTTCGGGTGCCCGTGAACGACCCGGGCACCTCCAGGGCCCAGCCCTCGTGGATGATCGTCACGGGGCGGCGCCGATAACCGACGAGCTGAACGCCGTCCGCTGCCGCGCCACCGACCAGCGGGCCCGCCCCACGGTCGACGAGCTGACGGGTTGCCTGGTCGCGCAGGCCACGCAGCTCCAGGAGCTCACGCCACTCGGTCCACGGCCAGGCGAGGTTGGGCTCGAGCGGGTATGCCCGCCGCAGAAGTCCGAGGACCTCGTCGGCGAGGGCTGTCTCGGCGGCGTCGCTCGGTGTCCGCCAGCGGACCTCGAGCCAGAGCAGGCTCAGCGCCCGGCCGAGCAGGTAGCGGGCGTCCATCGCGTCGGCGACCCACGGCCAGACGTCGGCAGCCACGCGCGGATCGGCGAGGGCACGCTCGAGCCACGCGTCGTCACGCGGCCCAAGGACGGTCGCGACCGCGCCAGCGAAGGTGAAGCGGTCGCCCGGCGGGGTGGCGAGATGGAGGCCTTCGGCGCGCTGACGCCGGGCGTCGCGAACGGCGATCAAGGCCGAACGGAGCCAGCCGAGGTGGCCCCGCTCGGCGTCGCGTCGGTCGCCCGAGCCGAATGCGCCGGTCGGATCGATCGAGCCCTCGGTGGCGGCCGTGGCGGCAGGCGACCTCACGCGCCCGGCGGCAACCGACGACGGCGTGGCCAGCGGCGCCCAGCGGATCGAGAGCTCGTCGCCCATCCGCTCCAGGAGGTTGGCGACAAACGTGTGGTAGCCGGGCCCGACGGGAACCGTCAGCGCGCTGACGACGACGGACCCGGTATCGCTCGCCTCGATCCGGATGGGTCGGGCGGCCGGGTGGAGGTGTGCCTCGATCGCGCCGTCGCCCGTGCGGGCGCCCTGGACGTGCCCGCGCAGCGAGTCGGCAGTCGCGCCGGGCAACCACTCGTCGATCGCGCCGAGCATGGCGACGGCACTGGGCACCCGCCGGGTGGCGCCCCGTCGGCCCGCTCGGCCGACGGCCCGGATCGTGATCGACAAACGTGAACCTCCCGGCGGACCTCGCTCGCCCGACGATACCCGGTCCATCCGGCGCGGGGTATCGCCGGATCGTCCTGTCTCGGCTGCGCTCCCTTGCAGAGCTGCGTCGCTATCCTCGGTCTCGTGGATCGACCGCGCGACCGCCGCCCGCCGAGTCCGGCCGGGAATCCCTTTCAGCCTGCCCGCGAGTCCCTGATCGATCGCCAGATCCGGGAGGCCCAGGAAGCCGGCGCGTTCGACGATCTGCCCTTCAAGGGTGAGCCGATCCCGCTCGACGACGACAGCGCCGCCGGCGATTGGGCGCTGGCCCATCGAATGCTACGCAACGCGAACATGGTTCCGCCGTGGATCGCGACCGACCGCGAGATCCGCGACCTCCTGGCCCGACGCGAGGCGATCCTCGCCCGCGCCCCGCGTTCCAGCTCGATCGGCCGCGAGCGGGATCGGCGTGAGCTCCAACGCGTCGTCGACGATGCCAATCGGGCGATCGCGATCCTGAACAGCGAGGCGCCGACGGAGCGCCAGCATCGCCGCCGGCTGGACCTCTCGACCGAGCTCGCGGCGCTCGCACGTGCCCACGAGGCGGGGGACCAGGGCACGTCCGACTGAGGGCGCCCGAACCGACTCAGTCGACGAGTGCGGCAACCGCCTCGTCGAAGACCGCCGTGTGGCGGTCGACGTCGGTATCGATCGTCGCCGGACTCATCAATGCCATGTTGTGGAACGGCGTCATCAGCACGCCCCGGTTGATGAGCGCGAGATGGAGATAGCGGCTGAGCAGGGGATCGTCGGCCGCGACCTTCTCGGCCCCGTCTCGCGGCGGCGTCGCCGCGAAGTGGTACTCCGCGCGGGCTCCGAGGCGGGTCACGTGCCAGGCCACGCTGCGCGACCGGATCACGTCATTGACGCCGGCCTCCCAGCGCTCCGCGAGCGGAATCATCCGGCTGAACGCGTCGTCGGTGAGGACCTCGCCGAGGGTCGCCCGGATCGCGGCCAGCGACAGGGCGTAGCCGGCAAGCGTTCCTCCGATCCCGCCGATGTCGGCTCGCGGCGGCAGGGCTGTCCGCACCCGGTCGGCGATGGCGTTGGTCATGCCGTAGGTTCCGGCCGGAATCCCGCCGCCGATCGTCTTGCCGATCACCAGCATGTCCGGCTCGAGACCGTCGCGGGCGGTCATCCCACCCGGGCCGGCGCAGATCGTGTGGGTCTCGTCGATGATCAGGACGGTGCCGGTTCGACGGGTAAGGTCGCGCAGTGCGGCGTGATACCCGGGCTCAGGCAGGACGATCCCGACGTTGGTCAGGGCGGGCTCGATCAGGACTGCCGCGACGTCCCCGTCGGCCAGGGCCCGGTCGAGCGCCGCGACGTCGTTGAACGGGACGACCCGAGTCGTCAGGGCCGGATCGACCGGCGGCCCGATGTTCAGGTCCGTCGCGACGACGTGACCGTCACGATCGAGTGTCGCCAGGGTCTCGTCGACCGAGCCGTGGTAGCACTCGTCGTGGACGAGGATCTTCGACCGGCCGGTGATCGCTCGGGCGAGGCGAATCGAGAACCGGTTGGCGTCCGTCGCGGTCAGCGTGAACTGCCACAGCGGCAGCCCGAACCGCCGGGCGAGCTCCTGGCCCGCGAAGAAGGCGTCCTCGGTCGGGAGCATGTGGGTGATTCCGCGTCGCATCTGGCGCTCGACCGCGGCCATCGTCGGAGCTGGACCGTGGCCGGCCATGGCGCCCGTGTCGCCGAGACAGAAGTCGACGTACTCGTGCCCATCGACACAGCGGAAGCCGGCGCCGGAGGCCGCGTCGACGAAAAGCGGAAAGGGCGATGCCCATTCGCTCATCCAGTTCATCGGGACACCGTCGAGGAGCGACGCCTTCGCCTGCTCGTGAAGCTTGCCGGACCGCGGATGGGCCAGGGCGAAGCGATCGAGCTCGGCTGCAAGCAGCCGGGCGAGGCGGTCGCGATCGACAGTGGACGAGGAGGGGGCCGGAGACGTCACGCCCACGAGGATGCGTCAGCCGCGCAAGGCAGGCCGGACGATCCCGTGAGGTGCGACGTCGGCGGCGCGTTGCCCGCCTGGCGAGCGTTGCGACGCCTGGGCTGTTTCCGGGGCCCGGAATCGAGCCATCCGACGACGAATTGCCCGCCGGGCGAGCACTTCAGCGGCTGAAGAGCCGATCAGAGCTCCGACGGGAGGCCCGTCCGTCATGAAGCCCGTTGAGCGTGCAGCCGGGGCCCGATGACGCGGCCGACGAGCCGCGGGCGCCTCTGGCACTTGACGATCAGTGCATGTGGCGGGTGAACGCGCACACGGGACACGTCGCCACGTTGGTGATGGGGTCGACGACGAGGAATGAGGTGCAGCCATTGGTGCTGCAATAGGGACGGCTGGCGGTCGAGGCCCGGCGGCGCATACGGCGCATCGCCACGGAACGACCGGCCACCGACGCGGTGGTGTTGCGGGTCATCATGAGAGTGGTACGAGGTTCCTTCTGGCTCGCTCGGGACGCGGGCGCTGATTGCGCTCGACGCGGCACGACGGCCGGTTGACTGGTCCGCTCATCGGACGGCTCGGTGTCGGGAGCCGGAGCGGGTTGACGAATTCCTTGCCCGGGGCATCCGGGGGAGCAGATTGCGCTCGACCGGTGGATGCCACGACGGGTGACAAGGGGAATCATGCCCTGATCCCGAGATTCCGTCAACCGAGCCGATGGGTGCAGGACGTTCGGCGGCCGGCGGTCCTCGAGGGCCCCGCCGCCCTTGTCGCACGCCGGCAAGGTCCGCCAATCGCGCAGCGATGCGGTCGACACGATGCCGCAGCGACCATTCCATCATGGACAGCACTCCGACGCCGCGGCCCGCCACGATCATTGCCGTCACCAGCGAAGAGGGCCGCCACGCTGCCGTCAGGAAGCGCGCCGCCGATCTCGCCGGCGACGCCGGCTCGACCGTGATCCTGTGGGCGCGTGACGCCGACGGCGGCCTGCTCGCGTCGCCGCTCCCGACGCAGTGGTCGGGCGATGGCGAGGAAGAGCAATTCGGCGATCGGCTCGCCCCGAACGAGCTCGAGGCCGCCGGCCGAGCGCCTCTGGCTCGCCAGGTGAGCGAGTTGCGCGAGGCGGGAGTGGACGCGTGGGGCTGGCTGCCCGAGACCGCCGACGCCACCCATCTCGCCGAGTACGCGGCCGACCAGGGCGCCAGCCTCGTCCTCGTCTCGGCCGCCGATGACGACCTGATCGGCGATCTGCGCGATGCCGCCGAGCGAGGTGGCGACCGCGACCGTGAGGCCACGAGCGGGCCGCGCGTGGAGGCCGTCCCGGTCTGACCGGGCATCGCAGGAGTTCGCACACGGACAGGTTGAGAAATTTCAACCTCCGCCGAATCGAACCGAAGTTGCGTCAGGCCCGCCTCGTCCGGCAGACTCCGCACCGTCCGACAATCCCAGACTGACGGAGGGTCCCTCTTGCCGACGTCCCTGATCGCGCGTGCTCGGCGCAGCACGATCGTCCTTGCCACGCTGGCCGTGTTCCTGGTCGGGCTCGTGCCGGCGGTCTCAGCGGCCGGGCCCCTCGACGTGACGACACCCTATCCGTCGATCGCCGTCGCCCCCGGCTCCGATGCCAGCTTCGAACTGTCGATCACGTCAACGACGGACGGGACCGTCGACCTGACCGTGACCGGCGCACCGACCGGCTGGAAGGCGACGCTGAACGGCGGTGGGTTCGTGATCACCGGCGTAACCGCCGTCGCGGGCAAGCCAGCCACGGCACGCCTCGACGTCAAGGTGCCGGCCGACGCGACCGCAACGACGGCGAACCTGGCGGTCAAGGCGACTCTCGGCGCGCAGACCAAGACCCTCCCGATCCGGGTCGAGGTCGATGCGGCGGCGGCCGGCGACATCACCCTGACGACGACCTCGCCGACGCTCACCGGCTCGAGCGAATCGGACTTCAGCTTCACCCTCACTCTTCAGAACGACACGGCCCAGGACCAGACGGTCTCGGCCGCTGCGACCGGACCCGCCGGCTGGAGGATCGAGACGAAGCTGTCGGCCGCCCAGGCGGCGAGCACCGTCGTCACTGCTGGAAGTTCGACCACGATCACCGTCACGGCAACGCCACCCCCGAACGCGCCGGCGGGGCCCTCCGAGATCAACGTCACCGCGACCGCCGGCTCGAAGACGATCGAGGGCAAGCTGGGCGTCGTGATCACCGGGTCGTTCTCGATGACCCTGGCAACACCGAACCAGCTCGTTTCGGCCAACGGTTCGGCCGGCAGCGCGACGAGCCAGCAGCTGGTCATCAAGAACACGGGCACCGGACCCCTCACCAATGTCGCGATGACCGCCACCCAGCCCACGAACTGGACCGTCACCTTCGACCAGGAGACGATCCCGACGATCCCGGCCAATCAGGAAGTGACCGTCACGGCCACGATCACTCCGACCGGCGAAGCGGTCACCGGCGACTACCAGGTCACGATCCGGGCCGCCGCCGCTGGTGAGAACGGAGCCAGCGCCGCTGATGCCAGCCTGCCGATGACGTTCACCGTCGAGACCTCGCCGATCTGGCTCCTCGCCGGGTTCGCCCTGATCGTCGCGATCCTCGCCGCCCTGTTCTACGTGTTCCGGACCTACGGCCGCCGATGACGGCGCCCTCCACCCGGCCCATTCGCAAGAAGACCGGCCGGCCGCGCTCGACAGCCGACAACGATCCCGCCGGCGCCGCCGCCGGACGGGCGCGACCAGCGCGACCTGCCGGTGACGACCGGCCACGGGCGCCGATCCGGACCCGCGGCCTGACCAAGGAGTATGGCGATCTGGTCGCCGTCGACCACCTCGACCTCGAGGTCCATGCCGGCGAGATCTTCGGGCTGCTCGGCCAGAACGGGGCCGGCAAGACGACCACGATCCTGATGCTCCTTGGCCTCGCCGAGCCGACCGCGGGCCAGGCCCGGGTCGTCGGCCTGGATCCGGCGCGTCACCCGCTCGAGGTCAAGCGCCGGGTCGGCTACCTGCCCGACGCGGTCGGCTTCTACGGCGACATGAGCGGCCGCGACAACCTTCGCTATACCGCCCGCCTGAACCGGATCCCGCGAGCCGAGGCGGAGCCCGCGATCGACGAGGCGCTGGAGCAGGTCGGCCTGGCCGCCCGGGCCGATTCGCCGACCGACACCTACTCGCGCGGCATGCTCCAGCGGCTCGGCATCGCCGACGCCCTGATCAAGGATCCCGATGTCCTGATCCTCGACGAGCCGACGACCGCGATCGACCCGCTCGGGGTCAAGGAGATTCTCGATCTCCTCCGCTCGCTCGTGACGGAGCGCCAGATGGCGATACTCCTGTCGAGCCACCTCCTGAACCAGGTCCAGTCGGTCTGCGACCGGATCGGGATCTTCGCCGCCGGCCGCCTGATCGGGCAGGGCACGATGCCCGAGCTCGCCCATCGGTTCGGCGACGACATCGCTCACGTCGAGGCCGAGTTCGAGACAGCCGACGAGGCCGGCGCGGCCCGCGTCCGCGAGGTCCTGGCCGCGATCCCCGGTGTCGTCGACGTCGCTGCCCCCAGCCGCCCGGACGGGGCCTGGGTCGCCTCGGTCAGCCCGGTCGGTGAGGAGACCCGGGTCCGTCGGTCGATCCTGGCAGCCGCGGCTGCGACCGGGCTCGATCTGACATCGGTCCGATCCGTGCCGCCGTCGCTCGACGACATCTACCGGCGGGCGGTCGAGCGAGCCGCTCATGGCCACGCCCGGGACGTTCGATGAGCGCCGACAGCACGCCGGTCCCGGCCGGCCCGACAGCTGACCCTGAAGTGGACCCGGAGTCCGCCCCGGAGACCGGGCCGGCCCCGGCGGCGCGCCGGCGTCGCGTCGAGAGCGCCACGCCGTCGCGGCGCGAACGATCGGTGCCCCACGCCGGCTGGATGGTCGTGGCCGGCAAGGAGTTCGCCGACCACATCCGTTCGGCCCGCTTCGTCGTCCTGCTCATCCTCCTCGGGCTCGCGGCGCTGATCCCGATGTACTTCGCGGCCGACGCGATCCGCGACGCCGCCTCGCAGGTCACCGGCCAGTCATCGATCTTCCTGTTCCTGTTCACGATCGCGCCGCGGGTCGGTGAGGCTGCGGGAGCCGCGGCGGGCACGACCGGCACCCAGCTCCCGAGCTCGTGGGAATTCATCGCGATCGTCGGCCCGCTCCTTGGCCTGGCGTTCGCGTTCGATGCGGTCAACGGCGAGCGCTCGAGCGGAACGCTGCCGCGGCTCCTGTCCCAGCCGATCTATCGCGATGACGTCGTCAACGGCAAGTTCGCCGCCGGCCTTGCCGTGATCGGCCTGGTCCTGACCTGCATCGTCGTCCTGATCGCAGCGTTCGGGATCATTCGGCTCGGCATCGTCCCGAGCGCCGAGGAGATCCTCCGGATCACGTTCTGGCTGATCGTCACGTTCCTGTATGTCGCGCTGTGGCTGGCGTTCGGGCTGCTCCTGTCCGTCATGATCCGGCGGGCGGCGACGTCCGCTCTGATCGCGTTCGGGACGTGGCTCCTGCTGACGTTCTTCGGCGGCCTGATCACGAACGTGATCAACAGCGTCCTCGCACCGCGCTCGGGGTCGCTCGAGGAACAGGCCCGCAACCTGTCGCTGGAGCAGACGATCACCCGGCTCCTGCCCGACACGCTCTACAAGGAGGCGTCGCTGGCGATCCTGAACCCGCAGGTGTCGGCCGTCTCGAACCCGGCCACGATCGGCGGCTATCAGCAGGCGGCCGAGCGGATCCCGTCGCTCCAGTCATTCGACCAGAGCATCCTCCTCGTCTGGCCGCACATGGTCACGATGCTCGCGATCGCGATCGGCTTTTTCGCTCTCTCCTACATCCGATTCATGCGTCAAGAAGTTCGAGCGTAGCGTGAGCGGGCCCCGCGGCAGCGGCGACGATCCGGCCCGGAGCGACGAGCCGGCGCCGGTCTGCGGCGCGGGTTGTGGCTGTGCCGTCGGCAACGAGTTTGGGGAGCGGTCCGCACGCAAGGACCTGAAGTCGTACCGCAAGAACGGACCCCCCAAAACGACGTCGTGGCTGATCGACGGGCTGGCCGACGGCGGGGTGACGGGCTGGACGGTCCTCGACATTGGCGCCGGGGTCGGCGCGGTCCACATCGGCCTGATGGCGGCGGGCGCTGCGTCGGCGCTCGACGTCGACGGATCGCCGGCGTACATCGCCGTCGCTCGCTCGGAGGCGCAACGGGTCGGTCGCGGCGCGGACGTCCGGCACGAGACCGGCGACTTCGTGGAGCTGGCGTCGCAGCTCGAGCCTGCCGACCTCGTCGCCCTCGACCGGGTCGTGTGCTGCTACCCGGACATGGACGCCCTCGTGCGCCGTTCTGTCGCCCTGGCTCGTCGCCGCTACGGCCTCGTGTATCCGCGCAACGCCTGGTGGATCCGGGCGGCCGCGGGGTCACTCAACGCCGTCAGTCGCCTCTTCCGGCAGCGCTTCCGGATCTGGATCCACCGCACCGCGGACGTGGAGGCGATCGTGCGCGCGGCGGGGTTCGTGCCACGCCTCGATCGTGCCACGATCTTCTGGCAGGTCGTCGTCTACGAGCGGACTTGACCTCGACTCGCTCAGCGCGGCGGGTAGCCGGTGATCTCCATGATCTCCTCGTACAGCGGCTTCAGGCGGTCGTACATCCGCCTGTAGACGCGGAACCACTGGTCCAGGAGCGAGCCGTCAACGCCGGCTCTTTCCTGCCGAGGCCGGCTCGGGTCGAGCCGGATCGCTGAACCGTGGCAGCACCTCCTTGGCGTAGGCCTCCAGGAACGCCTCCTGCTTCGGCCCCACCTGGTGGATGTACACATGGTCGTAGCCGGCGTCGACGTACTCCTGGATCTTCGCCACGTGGCGCTCGAGATCCGGCCCGCAGGTCACCTGGTCGGCCACCATGTCCTCGGTCACGATCTCGGCAAGCTGCTCGAAATGCTTCGGGTTCGGCAGCTCCTGGCTGGACTCGCCGGGGATTGCCGCGTTCGGCCACATCGTGTGCGCTGTCTTCCGGGCGGTCTTCTCGTCCCGGTCCCAGCAGACGGTCAGCTGCCCGTACTTCGGGCGCTTGCCGCGCCGCCGGCCGTCGAACGCCGAGAGGAGCTCCTTGTCGGGCCCCGTCCCGATGAACCCGTCGCCGATCTCACCCGCCAGCTTCGCCGCCTTCGGTCCGGCTGCGGCGACATGGATCGGGACGGCCTGTGCGGGGAGGGTGTAGATCCGGGCGTTCTCGACTGTGTAGAACTCGCCCTCGAAGCTCGTGACCTCGCCCGTCCAGAGTTCGCGGATGACCTCGATCGACTCGCTCAGCATCCGGGCCCGAACGTCCCAGTCTGGCCAGCGGTCGCCGAGAATGTGCTCGTTCAGGTTCTCGCCGGTTCCAACGCCAAGGAAGAAGCGACCCTCCATCATCGCCCCGGCGGTCGCGGCGGCGTGGGCGATGATCGCGGGATGCGTCCGGATCATCGGGCAGGTGACGCCAGTCCCGAGCTCGAGCTTCGTGGTGGCCTCGGCGATACCGCCGATCACGCTCCACACGAACGGGCTCTGGCCCTGGGCGTCGATCCACGGGTGGAAGTGGTCGCTGATCAGGGCGAACTCGAAGCCGGCCTCCTCGGCGAGGCGGGCGTGGCGGACGAGGTCGGACGGGCGGTGCTCCTCCGACGAAAGCGCGTAGCCGATGCTGACCATGTCAGGCCTTCTTCCGTGACTTCGTCTCGCCATCCTCGGCGCGTTCCTTGTTGACGGTGCGCGCCGCGAGTTCGTCGGCCTTGTCGACCTTGACGCCGCGATCCTCGTATGACTCCTTGACGTGCTCGTACTGGCGCTCGCGCTTGTCGCTCCACGATCTGGGCATGGCACTTCCTCCAGGGGGTCGTGGACGATCGTTGCGGGCCGTCGACCACCGCGACGTCAGCGCACCCCGGCACGTTCTTGCGGTCTCGTGTCAGGGCGGGCGCCTCGCTCGACCGGCTGCCGCGGAGGCTCAGAACGGCGGCCACGGGATGGCCGGCCAGTCGGGGCGCGGGAGGGGAAATCGACGCGTCTCGAGGAGCGCGTCGACCCGCCGCCGGGTGGCCGCGATCTCGCCGCGCGAGAGGAGACCTGCGAGATCCCTGGCGAGGTCCCCCCGGAGCGCGGTGGCGAGCAGGGCGAGGCCGTCGAGCTCATCGGGCGTCAGTGCCTGGCCACGCCAGCCCCACAGGACGGTCCGGAGCTTCGGCTCCATCGAGAACGTCACGCCGTGGTCCACGCCAAAGATGTGTCCGTCGCTCGTCGGCAGGAGGTGGCCACCCTTCCGATCGGTGTTGTTGAGGGCGGCGTCGAAGACCGCGATCCGGCGCAGCCGGGGGTCGGCATCGACGACCATCGCCACGACATCCACCGTCGGGTCGACATCGATCCAGAGCTGGAGCGAGCCGTCGCCGAAAGGACCGTCGCGCCGGATCGTGGGCGGCACGATCCCCCAGCCGATGGCCTCGCTCGCGAGGTAGGCCGCGACCTCACGGTGGGACAGGGTCTCGGCCGGAAAGTCGTCGAGCGGCCGTTCGCCGGCCGTCGGCTTGTACACCGCCTCGATGACGACCGGCTCCTCGGGCGGCGGACACGCCCGCCGGACCCGGCAGAGCATGGCGTGGTTCGACGAGCCCAGCAGCCGCCCGACGAGCTCGATCTCGCCCTCGCGCAGGACATCGAGCGTGGCGGCCGGGTCGATCATCGAAAGAGCCGGCCGGGCTCAGTTGACGTAGTGGCCGTTGCGGCGCGGGCAGATGTGGCCCTGCGGATCGAGGGGTTGGCCGCACAACGGGCACGGAAGGCGACCCGCCGAGACGACCTCGAGAGCGCGGTTGACGAAGCCGCGAGCCGCGTCGGCCGTCAGGCGGACGCGGAGGATGTCGGGTCCATCGTCGTCGTCCTCGTCGATCCCCTCGAAAGCTGCCAGCAACTCGCCGGCGGGCGAGCCTGCCAGGCCCTCGACACTCGACAGGTCGATGACGTCCTCGTCCTCCTCGTCCTCCTCGACGTCGTCGTCCGCGTCCTCATCGACGTCGACCTCGTCGTCCTCGATCTCGGCTCGCGCTTCGACCAGGATCTGCTCGGTGTCACCGTCCCAGCCGAGGGTCAGTGTCGTCGCCCGGAAGGTCTCGTTGATCGGCTCATCGAGCGGCGCCGTGTCGGTCATCACGCCCTCCGTGGCCGGAGTCACTCCGCGCTCCTCGAGCTCGTCGAGCAGGACGCCGAGGCGCTCGGCCAGGACGGCGACCTGGACCTTCTCGAGAACGACCGACACGATCTGGCCGGCTCGTCGGGCCTGGAGGAAGAATGTCCGGTTGCCGGGCTGGCCGACCGTGCCGGCGATGAAGCGATCAGGTGGATCGAAGGAGAAGAGTCGTCGGGGCATCGTCGGACTGTAGCGTGAGATCGATCGACGCGCCGTCGTGCCCAGCGCGGCTCGCGGTCAGCCGATCGACACCTGGATCGTGTGGTTGCCGCGGGCCCCGTCCGGCGCAGGCGGCGTTCGCTCGACGGCCTGGACGGCGCCCGCCCCATCGGTTGCCCGGACCACGATCTCGTGGTTACCCGGCGTCGCGTCCCATGCGACAAGCCACTGGACCCACGTCGCGTCGGAGATCGGCGTCGTCAGCCTCGCCTCCTGCCAGACGCCGTCGATCGCGACCTCGACCTTCGCGATTCCGCGGTCGGGCGCCCAGGCGACACCGGCGATCGGAACCCGGCCGGCGGCCACGGAGCTGCCATTCCGCGGCGTGTCGATCCGCGACTGGGTGAGGATCGGGCCGTCCTTCGCCCAGCCGAGCGGGATCCAGTAGCCGTTGAACGCCTCGAGCGTCGTCAGCTCCAGCTCGCTCAGCCACTTCGTCGCCGACACGTAGCCGTACAGCCCGGGGATGATCAGGCGTGCCGGGAAGCCGTGGATCCTGGGCAACGGCTCGTCGTTCATCTTCAGCGCGATCATCGGCTCGCGGGCCTGGTCCATGATCCAGGCGGTCGGCATCCCCGCCGTCCAGCCGTCCACCGAGCGCCCGACGAGCTGCGTCGCCGATGCCTGGACCCCCGCCATCGCGAGCACGTCGCGGAGGCGAACACCGGTCCACTTCGCGTTGCCGACGAGATCGCCGCCGACTTCGTTGCTGACGCAGGCGATCGTCACGTACTGCTCCAACATCGGCAGCTCCGCGAGATCGGCATAGGTCAGCGTGACCGTCCTGTCGACCAGGCCGTGGATCCGAAGGGTCCAGGTGGCGGCGTCGACATTCGGGGTGATCAGCGCGGTGTCGATCCGATAGAAGGCGTCATTCGGGACGACGAGCGGGGTCAGCCCGGCTTGGACGAGTTCCGCCCCGGCCGGGATGGAAGCCGTCGCTGCCGGCCCGGGCAGGCTCACGGCCGATCCGCCGCCTCCGGTCGCCGGTCCGTCGAGCAGACGCCGGCCGAACGTGCCGGCCGCGGTCGAGGCGATCGCGACGGCGCCGGCCTGGAGAAGGAACCCCCGGCGCGACCAGTTCGCCATGACCGTGGAGGCCGGGCTGCCGTCCGGGGCCATCCCCGCGCCGGCGGTCCGGAGCAGAAACGACATCACCTGGATACCGACGACCGCGGCGACGAGCGCAACGATCATCGTGCTGGTGGGTGACGCGGCTGGAGAACGGAGGCTGGCGTAAAAGGCGGCGACTGCGAAGATCCCGAACCCGATGGCCGCGATCGCGAACGACCGCCGAACCGCGATGACGCCGAGAGCCGCCCCGACGGCGCCCGCGATCAGGACGATCAGGATCTCGAGGGCGAGCTTGTCATTGGTGCCGAACAGGGCGACCACGAGATCCTTGGCGCCGGCCGGCTGGTTGTCGATGACGAAGCTCCCGATCGCCGCGAGCAGGGACGGGGCGCCGAGCAGGCCGGCGACGAGCTCCGCCAGGCCGATCCCGGCGAGCGCGCCCAGCGCACCGG
>JACCVQ010000252.1 GCA_013698095.1 Chloroflexota bacterium | reverse complement strand
CCCCGACACCGACCCCGAACCCGAACCCGACACCGACCCCGACCCCGACACCGACACCGACTCCCACGCCGTCGCCTGTCACCCCGATCATCGATGCGCGTGGCCTCGCCGACGGCACCACCGTTCGCGTCGCCGGGACCCTGACAACGGACCTCGGCGCCATTGATTCCGCTCGCGTCGGATTCGTTCAGGACGCAACTGCGGGCATCGCGATCCGGCTCGACGCAGCCCTCGCGGGCCCTTTTCCCGCCGGGACGCTTGTCATCGTCGACGGGACGTTGGGCAGCTACTTCAGCCTGCGTGTGCTGAACGTGAGCGGCGCCGCGATCGTCGTCAGCGGCGCCGCGGACCTGCCGTCACCGGTCGGAAGCACGACCGGCGCGGCCACGGAGCCGCTGGAGGCGATCCGCCTTGCCGTGTCGGGACGGGTCACGGAGGCGCCATCCACTCTGACCGACGGGCTCGGGGTCACGATCGACGACGGCAGCGGCGACCTCCGGCTCGTCATCGGCCCGACTGCCCTCGGCGGGCGGACGATCCGCACCGGAGACGAGATTGCGGCGGTCGGGCCGCTGGGCCAGCGCGACTCATCGGGTACAAGTCTGGCCGGTCATCGACTCCACGTCACGTTGTCCGGTGAGCTGGAGATCACGACGCCGACGCCCACCCCGACGCCCACCCCGACGCCCACCCCGACCCCGATCCCGAGCCCGACTCCGACGGCCGTCCCGACTGGCAGCCCGACGCCTGCGCCCACGGCCACCCCGACCCCCTCGCCCAGCGGCACACCCTCCCCGACGAGCTCGCCGAGCCCAACCACCTCGCCTGGCGCGACAATCTCGATCGAAGCGGCTCGGCTTGCTCCCGTCGGCAGCCGTGTGAGTGTCGAGGGTGTCGTCACCGCCGAGGCCGGTCGACTCGGGACTCCACCCTTGATCGCGATCCAGGATGAGACAGCGGCCGTCGTGGTTCGGTTGCCGGAGAGCTTCGGACGACCTGCTCGCGGCACCAGGCTCGTTCTCACAGGCACCCTCGCCGATCCGTACGGACAGCTCGAGATCCGTTCGATCAGCGCGATCCGGAGCGGCGGCTCCGCGGCGCTCCCGGCACCCATCGTCGTCGACGTGCTCCTCGGCGACGGCCTCGAGGCCAGCCTCGTGACGATCAACGGGATCGCCGAGGGGCGACCGACGAAGTCCACCAGCGGAGACATCGCCTTCGTCCTCGAGACGGTCGCAGGCGACATCCGGATCGTGGCCGACGGATCAGCCGGCATCGCGGCGGCGTCAATCGCGCAGGGCGATCGCCTCCGCCTGTCCGGGATCGTTGGCCAGCGCGCGAGCCACAAGGGAGCCAGGGACGGGTTCCGACTCTGGCTTCGCGACGCGTCCGACATCGCTCGGGTTTCGGGTCCCGGGCCGTCCGGTTCACCGAACCCCACGTCCTCCCCGACGGCAACGCCCGCCCCGACCACGTCGCCAAACCCGGCCGTCAACTCAGGGCGGACGATCACGGTTGCCGCAGCGATCCTTGCCCGGAGCGGCGTCGTCACGATCGAGGGCAGCGTTACGGCGCCGGCCCAGCTGCTCGACGCGACCGCGCGGCGGGTGGTCGTCCAGGATCGGACGGCTGCGGTCGAGGTCCTCCTGCCGACCGGCATGACCGCGCCGTCGGTTGGCGCACGCGTCCGGATCACGGGCGAGATCGGGCGTGCGTACGACGCGCCGCGGATCCGGGCTTCCGCAGTCACCAGGCTCGGGACGGCAGCCATCGATCCGCTCGAGCTGCGGGCGGCGCCGAGCGCGGCGCACGAGTGGCGGCTCGTCCGGATCAAGGGCGATCTCGTCAAGGTCCATCGCTCTGGCGAGCGCTGGACCGCCGAGCTCCTCGTCGCCGGAGTTCGCGTTCCGATCGCTGGGCTGGCAGGCGCGTCCATCCCGGTCGCCGGGATCCTCGACGGTCATTCCGCGACGTTCGTCGGCATCGTTCGTCGGCCGCATCCCTCGGCGACCGACCGCCGGTTCGTCGTCACCCCGCGCTCGGCGGCTGACGTCACGATCGGCGCGAGCTCGGACGACTCCGATCCCGACGTGGCGCCGACTGGAGCGGGCCGCGGCGCAGGTGCGAACACCGCCGGGACCGGCGGAACGAGCGGACCCGGCAACGGCTCAAACGACTCGGCCGGAGCAGGCGCTCCCGCCGTCCCTGATGTGGACCTGGCTGCCCTCGACGCCCACGTTGGGGCGACGATCCGGGTCGCAGGTCTCGTGGCGTCCGTCTCATCAGACGGGTTCAGCCTCGATGACGGGACCGCGATCGCACCCGTTCGCCTCCGGGGAGCCGCGGCCGACCTCGGATCGTCGATCGTTGTCGGCGACGCGCTCAGCGCGGTCGGGCGTGTCGAGCGCGAACCGGTCGATGGGACGCTCGGGGTGGTCGTGGACGACCCAGCCGGGATCGCTCTCGTCGGTGGCCTCGGCGCCGCGTCGCCGGCGCCCGACCCGAGCACCGGCGCGTTCGGCGCCGCGGCCGAACTGGTCTCGTCCGAGACCGCTTCGGCGGCGCTTGCTGCTGGCATCGGCGATCCGGCGATCCCCGGGATCGGAATCGTCGGCCTCGTGCTCACATCGCTCGCGTCCCTGGCCGTAACGCTGCTCCGACGGCAGCGGACGCGGCGACGCTTCGCCGCTCGGATCGCCGCCCGGCTGGATGGGATCGCCGGCTCGGCCGGTGGGTCAGTGGCTGCGCTCCAGGCCGTGGCTGCGGGAGCGCATGGCGCGAGCCTGGCCGGATCCGCCGCGTCCGGGACCGCCCACCCAACGCCTCCACCGAGTCAAGCCAACGGAGCGCGACCGTCCCGCCCGACGCCGCCGCCAACGGACGATCCAGCCGGCGCGGCTCGGTGACCGGCGCCGCCGCAACCGGCACCGGGCCGCCACGAGGCGGTGGTCCACGCTCAGCCCGAGCGTGGCCACGCTTGACGCTCGTGAGAGCGCGGGCCTATCCTCGGCCGAGTTTCGCGCCTGCGAAGCACGCCAGAGTGAGGGACGAGGTTTGCCGAACGCGGACCACCGCGTTGCCCTTCCAACCGGAGAACGGCAATACCACATCGGACTCGGACCGGGCGAACTGGCCGAGTACATCCTCCTCCCCGGCGACCCCGATCGGACCACCAGGATCGCTTCCCGTCTCGAGAACATCGAGTTCGAGAAGCGCCACCGGGAGTTCAACTCGGTCACCGGAACGTATCGCGGCACCCGGGTCTCGGTCGTCTCGACCGGGATTGGCACGGACAACGTCGAGATCACGGTGGCGGAGATCCTGGCGATCACTGATCGACCGACCTTCGTCCGGGTCGGCTCCTGCGGGGCCCTCCAGCCGGAGATCGCCCTCGGGGACCTGGTCGTTTCGACCGGCGCGGTCCGGCTCGAGTCGACCACGAGCTTCTTCGTCCACGACGGGTATCCCGCGATCGCCGATTACGAGGCGGTCCTGGCGCTCATCGAGGCCGCGACAAGGCTCGGGCATCGGACCCACGTCGGGTTGACGGCCACGGCACCGGGATTCTTCGGGGCGCAAGGGCGCCCCATCCCGCAACTGCCCATCCGTTACCCTGACCTGGCGGAGGAGATGGCGCGCCAGCGCGTCATGAACTTCGAGATGGAGGCGTCGGCGCTTCTGGTCCTGGCAACCCTCGCTCGATGTCGGGCCGGTGTCGTCTGTGCGGTCTACGCCCAGCGGACCACCGGAGCCTTCGTCGAGGGAGAGGCCAAGGACGCGGCAGAAGCAGCATGCGTGGAGACGGGGCTCGAAGCGCTCCTGATCCTGGCCGAGATGGATCGACAGAAGCAAGCGGCGGGGACGGATCGCTGGCGACCGTCCCTCTGGAATCAATCGTGATCTGCGGACACGGGGCAAGCGTTCCCGTGACGCCACGCTGAACCGAGGAGGAGCCCTCTCCATGGCTGAAGCCTATTGCGTCAAGGACAAGATGAAAGTCGAAGTCCAGAACCCGGTGAAGATCACCATGAAGAATGGCAAGCCGGCCACCCAGGGCACCTGCCCGAAGTGCGGCGGCAAGGTCTTCCGCATCGGCGGCTGACGCTCGACAACCGAGATTCGAACACGACCCCTGCCGGTGACGGCGGGGGTCGTTCGATTCTCCGGCGCACCACTCCACGCCTCCGCACCGGACCGCAACCCATCCGCAACTGGCCCGGCCCGCGCCCGTCGGGTGGCCGGCACCCGCCGACCGCGTACGATGACACCGTGCGCGTGAGGTCCGCGCGCGCCCGACCCGGGCGCCCGACCTCACCGCCGACCTACGGAATGATGCCGAGCGCTCCGAGCGCTCGCGGCTCGGGAGGACACGAACAATGGCAGTACGCGTCGGGATCAACGGTTTCGGGCGGATCGGGCGCCAGTCGCTCAAGGCGCTGATCGAGCGGGCCCCCGACGTCGAGGTCGTCGCCGTCAACGACCTGGTCGACACGGCGATGAACGCGCTCCTCTTCAAGCACGACTCGACCTACGGCGCCTATCCCGGCACCGTCGACCACACCGGCGACTCGCTGATCATCGATGGTCGCGAGATCAAGGTCCTGACCGCCAAGGACCCGGCCACCCTGCCGTGGGGCGACATGGGCGTCGACATCGTCCTCGAATCGACGGGCATCTTCACCGAGGCCGACAAGGCCCGCGCCCACATCACCGCCGGCGCGAAGAAGGTGATCATCAGCGCCCCGGCCAAGGGCGAGGACATCACGATCGTCCTCGGCGTGAACGAGGACAAGTACGATCCGGCCGCCCACGACATCATCAGCAACGCCAGCTGCACGACGAACTGCCTTGCCCCGGCGGCCAAGGTTGTCCACGACCTGCTCGGCATCGAGCGCGGCCTGATGAACACGATCCACAGCTACACGAACGACCAACGGATCCTCGACGTCGCCCACAAGGATCCCCGCCGGGCGCGGGCCGCGGGCCAGAACATCATCCCGACCTCGACCGGCGCGGCGATTGCCCTCGCCCTCGTGATCCCCGAGCTGAAGGGCAAGTTCGACGGCTTCAGCCTGCGCGTCCCGACCCCGACCGTGAGCGTCGTGGACTTCACCGCCGACGTGTCACGTCCGACATCGGTCGAGGAGCTCAACAACGCGTTCCGGACCGCTGCCGCGGGTCCGCTCAAGGGCATCCTCGGCGTCAGCGACGAGCCACTCGTCTCGACCGACTTCCGGGGCGACACCCGGTCCTCGATCATCGACGCCGACTCGACGATGGTCCTCGACGGGACGATGGTCAAGGTGATCAGCTGGTACGACAACGAGTGGGGCTACAGCTGCCGCGTCGCCGACCTGATCGCCTTCGTCGGCGCCCGCCTGCCGGTCACGGCCGGCTGAATGGAAAAGCTGACGATCCGCGACTTCGACCCCGCCGGTCAGCGGGTCTTCGTCCGCGTCGACTTCAACGTTCCGCTCGCCGACGGGAGGGTCACCGACGACTCCCGGATCCGGGGCGCCCTGCCGACCATCAAGACGCTTCTGGCCGCCGGGGCGAAGGTGATCCTGGCGAGCCATCTCGGGCGACCCGACGGCAAGGTCCAGGACGGGCTCCGACTGCGACCGGTCGGTGAGCGCCTGAGCCAGCTCCTCCGCAGGAACGTCCCTGTCACCGGCGACGCGCTCGGAGTCGGGACCGAGGATGCGGTCAAGCGGATGCGGAACGGGGAGGCGCTTCTTCTCGAGAACCTCCGGTTCCACGCCGCGGAGGAGAAGAACGACCCGGCGTTCGCTGCCCAACTCGCGAAGTACGGGGACATCTACGTCAACGACGCGTTCGGGACGGCCCACCGGGCCCACGCCTCGACCGTCGGGATCGCGAAGCTGCTGCCGGCCTATGCCGGACTCCTGATGGAGCGTGAGATCGCGATGCTCAGCAGCCTCCTCGAGAAGCCCAAGCGGCCATTCGCGGCGATCCTCGGTGGGGCAAAGGTCAGCGACAAGATCAACGTCATCGATCACCTCCTCACAAAGGTCGACCTGCTGATCCTCGGCGGCGGCATGGCCAATACGTTCCTGCTCGCCCAGGGCAAGTCGGTCGGCAAGAGCCTCGCCGAGCACGATCGGGTCGACGACGCCCGGCGAATCCTGGCGGCGGCCGAGAAGGCCGGGGTCGACGTCGTGCTGCCGACGGACGTCGTGATCGCCAAGGAGGTCACGCGCGGCACCGAGTACAAGACGGTCGGGACCGAGAAGTTCCCCGCCAGCTGGCACATCGTGGACGTCGGCGAGCAGAGCCGGGCGGCGATCGAGACCGCCCTGGCCGATGTCCAGACGGTCCTCTGGAATGGGCCACTCGGTGTCTTCGAGATCCCGTCGTTCGCCCACGGCACGAAGGAGATCGCTCGCTTCCTCGCCGACAAGGCCGAGCACGGCGCGACGGTCGTCGTCGGTGGCGGCGACAGCGTTGCCGCGATCGAGCAGCAGGGCCTGGCCGACAAGATGACCCACATCAGCACCGGTGGCGGCGCATCGCTCGAGTTCCTCGAGGGCCGCGAGCTGCCCGGGATCGCCGTCCTCCAGGACAAGCCGACCCCCGCTCCGAAATCGAAGAAGGCCAAGGCAGGAGCAACCGCGTGAACACGGTCATCGAGCTGATCGACGCTCGCGAGATCCTTGATTCCCGGGGCAACCCCACGATCGAGGTCGACGTCGTCCTGGGCGACGGGTCGGTCGGGCGAGCTGCCGTGCCGTCGGGAGCCTCGACCGGGGCCCACGAGGCCGTCGAGCTGCGCGACGGCGACAAAAAGCGCTTCCTCGGCAAGGGCGTCCTCACCGCGGTCGCCAACGTCACCGAGCGGATCGCGCCCGAGCTGTACGGGATGGACGCGGCCGACCAGGCGGGTGTCGACGACCTCCTGCGCGAGCTCGACGGGACGCCCAACAAGGCGGCCCTCGGCGCGAACGCGATCCTCGGCGTGTCGCTGGCCTGCGCCCACGCGGCCGCGGCTGCCCATGACGAGCCGCTTTACCGCTACCTCGGCGGGGTCGGGGCACGGGTCCTGCCCGTTCCGATGTTCAACATCCTCAACGGCGGCAAGCACGCCCAGGACTCGACCGACTTCCAGGAGTTCATGGTCATGCCCGTGGGCTCGGCCACGTACGGCGAGGCGCTCCGGGCCGGAGCCGAGATCTTCGGGGCGCTCCGGACGATCCTCCACGACGAGGGTCACGCGACCGGCCAGGGCGATGAGGGCGGTTTCGCGCCGTCGCTCGGCTCGAACCAGGCCGCCGTCGAGGTGATCCTGCGAGCGATCGAGCAGGCGGGCTATCGACCCGGTGAGGACATCGCGATCGCCCTCGATCCGGCCACGACCGAGCTGGTCGAGCAGGGGACCGGCACGGGCTCCGGACCCACACGCTATCGCCTTACCACCGAGAATCGGACGCTCGAGTCCGGCGAGTTGATCGACCTCTGGGCCGACTGGGCCGCCCGCTACCCGATCATCTCGATCGAGGACGGCCTGGCCGAGGACGACTGGGACGGCTGGACCGAGCTCACCCGCCGCCTCGGCGATCGTGTCCAGCTCGTTGGCGACGACCTGCTCGTGACGAACGTCGACCGGATCGGCCGGGCGATCGAGGAGGAGGCCGCGAATAGCGTCCTGATCAAGCTCAACCAGATCGGGACGCTGACCGAGACGATCGACGCGATCACGCTCGCCCGGCGAGCCGGCTGGACCGCCGTCGTGTCGCACCGTTCGGGCGAGACCGAGGACACGACGATCTCCGACCTGGTGGTCGGGATGGGGACCGGCCAGATCAAGACAGGCGCGCCGTCGCGGAGCGAGCGGGTGGCGAAATACAACCGACTGCTCCGGATCGAAGGCGAGCTCGGCGACGGGGCGGTGTATCTCGGCTGCGACGCGTTCGGACGGACGATCGCGGCGGCGTCGGCGCTGGGCGTCGCGTCGGCCGCCGAAATCGGAGCCGAGGCCGGCACAGGCTCGTGACCCGGTTCCTCGACCGCGGCGCGATCGTCGCCGCGTATGTGGGCATCGGCATGGCCGTCACGACCGCGATCAGCTTCCTGCTCGTCATCCCGATCGAGCCGATCTACTGGCTGCTCGCGCTGCCCTCGGGGCTGCTGATCGGCTACTACGCCAACCAGCGCAGCGACCGCCGGGCCGGGCCGTGGTCGCGGATCGTCGCGAACGCCGCGTACGCCGGGCTGGTGACGGGGCTGACCATGGCCGTCCTGCTGATCGTCGTGAAGGCGCTGTTCTTCTACGCCGACAACGGCTATCGCGACCCAGGGCTCGGCGGGACATTGTCGTGCTCGGGCGCTGCGGACTGCGTCTACGCCCGGTACCGCGAGAGCAACGGCGCCGAGCTGACCGCTGCCGGGATCACCGATGCCGCGTCCTTCACGGGTTTCTACTGGGGCCAGCAGCTCTCGTCGGCCGGCACGATCCTCGTCCTGACCCTGGCGGGCGGGCTGGGAGGCGGAGTTCTGTACGGCGTGTTTCGACCGAAGGCCGGCGCAACCCGGAGCTCGAGCCCGACCGTCACCGGCTGACGCGCTCTCGGGCGATTGTCCGAAACCGAACGCTCTCGACAATCACACCCGTCCGAGCCGATCCGCCGCAATCGGACTTCGAATTCGGACGAACTTGCCCGAATGCAGGTGGTTTCCGACGGCGTTCGGAATCGGACAATTCCGGGCGTTGCGACGGCTCCGTCCGGGTCAGTCGGGCCGGGCCGCGACCGGGCCGCGTGCTCAGAGGCGACCTATCCCGGACATGACGACGCCCCGGACGGCTGTCCGGGGCGGTCAGGGACGCGAGTGGCGACCCGGTCAGGTCTTGGCGGGGGTCTTCTTGGCCGGGGCCTTCTTGGTCGCGGTCGCCTTGGCCGGAGCCTTCTTCGCGGTCGCCTTGGCCGGGGTCTTCGCCGTCGCCGCCTTCGTCGCCGCGGCCTTCGTGGTCGCCTTCGGCGTCTCAGCTGTCGTCGCCCTCGCGGTCGAGGCCGCGGCGGCCTCGGCGCGAGCCGTCTTCGACACCGCGGCGCGGGCCTTGCCGGCCGCCGTCTGGGCGCCCTTGGCCTTGTTCGCCTTGCCGGCCGAGATCCGCGCCTTCGCGGCCTTCGCTGCCTGGGCCTTTGAGGTCGTCTTGACGACGCGACCCGAGGTCTGGACGGCGACGCCACCGGTGGCGGCGTTGAACTTCAGGGTCAGGCGCGACTTGCGGCGGGCCGCGGCGTTGGCGTGGATCGCGCCATTCTTGGCCGCGCGGTCGAGAGCGGCGTGGGCCGCAGCGAGGGCGATTGCCGCGGTCTCGGCATCGCCACCGGAGGTTGCGGCGGCCAGCGCGCCGGCCACGAAGGTCTTCGCGGCAGTGCGGCGAGGTTGAAGGATCGCGTGCCGGCGCTCGGCCTGGCGGACCCGCTTCAGTCCGGAGGGCGTTCGTGCGCCCGTCCAGGCGCGGGGCGTCTTGGCCAAGGGTTCGATCCTCTCAGAAAGGTGTCCGGGGACATGGGGGCCCGACGCGGGTCGGCGTAGAGCACGAAGGCGCATCGTATCAGAGGCATTCGCGCCTGACCAACGCAAGCCGGCTGCGCCGAGGGACGGAGTCAGCGTGTCGCGCGGCCATCGATCGGGCAGACTTCGCCACCGTGCTTGCGATCATCGGCGGCTTCGGCGCCGCACTGTGCTGGGCCGCCTCGTCGATCGCGGCCGCGCGCTCCGCGCGGCTGATCGGGTCGTGGGCGACCGTCGGCTGGGTCATGTTGATCGGCGTCGTCATCGCCGTCCCCGCGACGATCGTCGGCGGGGCGGGCGCGAACCTGACGCAGGACGCGCTGACGCTCCTCGCGATCTCCGGGGCGGGAAACATCGTCGGCCTGCTTCTCGCCTACACCGCGTTCAAAGCCGGCAAGGTGGCGGTCATCGCGCCGATCATCTCCACCGAGGGCGCGATGGCTGCCGTGATCTCGATCGCCCTCGGCGAACAGGTCGGGATCGCCGCCGCCGTCGTCCTGACCGCGATCGCAATCGGCGTGATCCTTGCGTCGTCTGGGCGGGACGAGCCGGCGGTTGCTGAGCCGGGCGGGCTCGCGGCCTATCCCGCGGCGCCTGGTCCGACCCCGGTCGCGGCCGCCACGACCATCGGGCCTGGTCATCCCGGCCGGAAGGCCACGATCATCGCGGTCGCCGCAGCGCTCGCGTTCGGGATCAACCTCTACGCCAGCGCCCGAATCGGCGCGACGCTGCCGCTCGTCTGGTCGATCCTGCCGGCCCGCCTCGGCGGCTTCCTGGTGGTCGCGCTGCCCCTCCTCCTGACCGGCCGGCTACGCCTGACTCGCGAGGCATTGCCGCTCGTCGCCCTGGTCGCCGTGGCCGAGATCGTCGGCACGGCCGTGTACGCGTTCGGCGCCCGCGACGGGATCGCGGTCGCGGCCGTCACGTCATCGCAATTCGGGGCGATCGCGGCGATCGTGTCGGTCGTCGCGTTCAAGGAGCGGATTCGGCGCATCCAGGTTGCCGGCATCGCGGCGATCGCGGTCGGCGTCGCACTCCTGGCGCTCATCCAATCCGGGTAGGAGCAGCGGGGGAGAAGCGTCCGTGACCGGCTACACTCCCGCGTCGTGACCACCCCCAGGACCGGCTGCGCCTCTGTCCAGGCCTCGTTGAGCAAGTTGTCGCTCGAATGTCCCGTAGCGTCATGATTGGTCACATGAGTTCCCTTGCACCGCAACTGGGAGTGGCTGGATGAGCGAGCTGCCTTGGCTCAACGCTTACTCGGGGCAGACGACGGACGAGTTGATTGCCCTGGGCGGCGCTTATCGGACCGACTCCATCATTCTTGCCTTCGAACAAGCCATTCGGAGCAAGGCGGCGCGGGTCGGCTATGACAACCTCACCGAGGCCGAGCGCGTCGTCCTAGCGGTTGAAGGGCTGGAGCGTGAGGTCAACAACGGCGGGTACGACCAGCTCTTCAGGAACGTCCCCGAGCAGGTCCCCGAGCTGGTGATGTCACTCGCTGCCATCGGCAGTTCGGCAGTCGCAGACCTGACCCGATCGGCTATAGCGGCTCTCAGGATTGGCGGCCCCCTCACGCCGGAAGCGGTCGAGGCCGCCATCGATGACGAGAACGCGGACCGCGATGCCGAGCTCGACGCCCTAGATCAGGCCTACGACGAGACGGCGGGCGACCTCGCCGACCAACTCCTCGTCTTCGTCAAAGCAAACAGCGCCCAGATCGATCTAACTCGCGACATGAGTGGACGGCCCCCCCTCGACCGAGCTGCCGAGCGGTTCCGTGGGTTGCTCTCACGGTTTCGATGACGAACCAGATTCCGCAAGCTCGCCTCCGCAACTTCTCGATCATCGCCCACATCGACCACGGCAAGTCGACCCTTGCCGACCGGCTCCTGGAGCTGACCCACACGGTCGAGGGCCGCCAGATGATGAGCCAGGTCCTCGACTCGATGGACCTCGAGCGCGAGAAGGGGATCACGATCAAGGCCCGCGCCGTCCGCCTCGAGTACACGGCGAACGACGGCCACGTGTACGGCCTGAACCTGATCGACACGCCCGGCCACGTCGACTTCGCCTACGAGGTGAGCCACAGCCTCCAGGCCTGCGAGGGCGCGATCCTCGTCGTCGATGCGACCCAGGGGATCGAGGCCCAGACGCTCGCCAACGTCCATCTCGCCATGCGCGAGGGCCTGACCTTGATCCCGGTCCTGAACAAGATCGACCTGCCGTCGGCCGACCCCGAGACGATCATGGACGAGCTCGAGAACGTCCTCGCGATCCCGCGCGAGGAGGTGATCCTGGCCAGCGCCAAGGACGGCACCGGCGTGCCCGAGATCCTGGAGGCGATCGTCGCCCGGATCCCGGCCCCGAAGGGAGACCCCCGTCAGCCCGTCCGGGGCCTGATCTTCGACAGCCATTACGACGCATTCAAGGGCGTGATCGTCTACGTCCGCCTGGCGTCGGGGACGCTCAAGGCCAACGACGAGATCAAGCTGATGGCCTCGGGCGCGCGCGCCGAGCCGCTCGAGCTGGGTGTCTTCCGGCCGCAGCTCGTCCCGGTCAAGCAGCTCGCCGCCGGCGAGGTCGGGTATGTCGCGACCGGGCTGAAGAGCGTCCGCGACGCCCAGGTCGGCGACACCCTGACGACCGTCGCCCACCCGGCCGCAGAGCCGCTTCCCGGCTACCAGCCGGCGAAGAGCCTCGTGTTCGCCGGGATCTATCCGGTCAGCGGCGAGGACTACCCGCTCCTGCGCGAGGCGCTCGAGAAGCTCCACCTCAACGACGCGAGCTTCACCTACGAGCCGGAGAGCTCGGTCGCGCTCGGGTTCGGGTTCCGCTGCGGCTTCCTCGGCCTGCTCCACATGGAGATCGTCCAGGAGCGCCTCGAACGCGAGTTCTCGCTCGATCTCATCGCCTCGGCGCCCTCGGTCGAGTACCACGTGAAGCTGCTCCGTGGCGGCGAGGTCGCGATCGACAACCCCTCGCTCCTGCCGAATCCGTCGGACATCGAGGTCCTCGAGGAGCCGTGGGTCAACCTCAGCGTCGTCACCCCGTCGAGCTATATCGGCCCGTTGATGGAGCTCTCGACCAACCGGCGCGGCTTGTTCCAGAACATGGAGTACCTCGATCCGACCCGGGTCGTCCTCCATTTCGAGATGCCTCTCGCCGAGCTGATCGTCGACTATTTCGACCAGCTCAAGAGCCGCAGCCAGGGCTACGCCTCGATGGACTACGAGGAGATCGGATACCGGCCGGCGAACCTTGCCAAGGTCGACATCCTGGTCAACGGCGAACCGGTCGACGCCCTGTCGCTGATCGTCCACCGCGATAACGCTCAGTCGAGCGGGCGGCTTCTGACGGCCAAGCTCAAGGAGCTGATCCCGCGCCAGATGTTCGAGATCCCGATCCAGGCGGCGATCGGAAGCAACGTCATTGCCCGTGAAACGGTGCGGGCGATGCGCAAGAACGTGCTGGCCAAGTGCTACGGTGGCGACATCACCCGGAAGAAGAAGCTGCTAGAAAAGCAGAAGGAAGGCAAACAGCGGATGAAGCGGGTCGGGTCGGTCGAGATCCCGCAGGAGGCCTTCCTCGCGATGCTCCGCATGGGCGAGGGCTGATCTCCCCGTGGAGGACTGGCTGCCGACGCTCCGGACGCTGATCGCAGTCGGGCTTGCGCTCCTGCTGGTGATGCTCCGCCTCGAGGCGCCGCGCTTCAACGCCGCCGAGTACGACGACACCATCAACGGCGAGGCGCCCTCGTTCCGCCGGCGGATCGCCTGGTACGCGATCGGGATCATGCTCGTGGTGGCGATCTTCCTCGTCCATCCCGCGCCCGACATCGACTTCGCGCTCGGGGCCGGTGACCGACCACAAGCGCTCATCTACGGCTTCCTGTATGCGGCGGTCGGGACGGCGATCGCCCTCGGACTCGCCTATTGGCGCTACCGCCGACTCCGATTTCCCGACGTCCTGTCGTATCCCGGGGCACTCCTCAATTCGGTCGTGACCGCGATCGTCGACGAGGTCGCATTCCGCGGCGTGGTGCTCGGGCTGCTCCTGATCACGGGGCTCGAGCCGACGGCGGCGAACGTGATCCAGGCGCTCCTCTATGCCCTCGCGACGCGCCTCGGTGCCCCCGGCCGGAACCGCTGGATGCTGATCATGGCGATCGGGCTCGGCCTCGCCGGCGGCTGGGTGACAGCGGTGACGGGCGGGATCGCGGCCGCCTTCCTTGGCCACGCGGCGACGCGCTTCGCGGTGTTCCTCTCGACGGGCCACGCCGGCCAGTTCCTGCCGCGCGGGCGCGAGGTCGAGGAGATCGAGGCGACGCGCAGGCCACCGAAGGGCTGGCGGGTCATCGGGCCTCGGGGGTCCGCGCCGCCCGATCGGTGAAGGGTCACGCATCCGTGGCGGGTCATCGTTCCGTGATGCGTCTTCGTTCGGTAGGCCACTCGGCCCCGGCGAATGTCCGGCGGCGATCCACATGACGAGTCGCGAGGGGCAACCTGGCACTGGCGAGGAACGGATCGTGGCGAGACCGCCGGTCGGGCTCTACATCCACGTTCCCTTCTGCGTGTCGCTCTGTCCGTACTGCGACTTCGTGGTCGTGGCCGGCGCGGCCGCACGCGGGCCGGCGAACCGGCTGGGGGCGCTGGCGGCCGCGCTCCGAACTGAGCTCGGGCTCCGTGGCGATGCCCTCGACGCCACATTCGGCGCCCCTGGGTGGGCGGGTCGCCCGGCGCTCGACACGGTCTACCTCGGTGGCGGCACGCCGACGCTCCTCCCCGCCGCCGAGATCGGGGCGATCCTGGCCGTGGTCCGCGAGCGGTTCGGGGTGGCCGCCGACGCCGAGATCACGATCGAGGCAAACCCGGGGCCCGATGAGCGCGGCGATGCCTCAGCGCTGGCAGCTGCGGGGATCAACCGGATCTCGTTCGGCGCGCAGAGCCTCGCTGCCGCGGAGCTCCGCCGACTCGGCCGTCGCCATCGTCCGGCCGACGTCGCGAATGCCCTCGCCATCGCTCGCGCCGGCGGCATCCGCTCGATCAATCTCGACCTGCTCTATGACATCCCGAACGGCAGCTTCGCCACGTGGACGGAGAGCCTCGAGGCGGCGCTGGCGCTCGAGCCGGACCACCTGTCGCTGTACGCCTTGACCCTCGACGACCCCGATGCCGAGGGGCTGACCGGGCCCGCCGGCGACCATCTCCCGACGACCCGCGGCGCGCGCCAATGGCGCGACCGGGCGATCCCCGAGCAGGACGAGGATCGCGCCGCCGCCCAGTATCTCCACGCCGTCGACCGGCTTGCCGCCTCCGGTTGGCACGGCTACGAGATCAGCAACTGGGCCCGGCCCGGCCACGAAAGCCGCCACAACCTCGCGTACTGGGAGCGCCGGCCGGTCGAGGCGGTTGGGCCTGGCGGGCACGCCTTCGACGGAGCGACCCGGCGTTGGAACGCCGCTCACCTCGGCCGCTACATCGAGGCGCTCAGCCCGTCGACAGGCGCCGAACCGCATCTCCCGCCGGGCGGAAGCGACACGCTCGACCACGGAGACGCGGCGGCCGAGACGGCCATCCTCGGCCTGCGGACGGATCGCGGCCTGCCCTGCAGCGCCGCGGCGGAACCGCCGCTCGATGCGGCCTTCGACTGGGGGATCGACAACCGGCTGCTCGTTGTCGACGAGAGGGAGCGAATCGTCCTCACGACCCGTGGCCGTCTCCTGTCGAACGAACTGTTCCGACGCCTGATTTGAGCCGAAGCTGCAGAGCGCGGAGGCGAGGCCGCTCGTGCGACCTGTGAGCCGCCGAGCGTGGCACGTCCTCTGCCAAGAAGGTCTAGCCGGGATCAGTCCGGCCGCGATCGTCTCGGTTCATGCGCATCAGTCATGGAACTGACCGCTTCTCAGTCCGCTCATCGCGAGACATGCCGAGGAGGCATGACGGCTCGACGAGTCAGCGCTCTTCGCGAGGAATAGTCCCCGTCGGCATATGCGCAGCGCCTCGCCGACAACCACAGCTTGCGTTGACACTCTGGCGCCCGGACTGCTAGAGTCCTTAGCACTCGCACCATTAGAGTGCTAACGCCAATCCTCACCCGCGAGCCTCGTGCTCGCCCTCCAGAGGTCCCCGTGGCGCGACGACCCCGCACCACCGGCTCCATGGATCAACGCTCCGAATCGATCCTGCGAGCCGTCATCGAGGAATACGTCTCCACGGCCGTCCCGGTCGGCTCCCAGGCGCTCGTCGCGCGCTATGGCCTCGGCGTGTCCAGCGCCACCGTCCGGAACATCCTGGCCGACCTCGAGAACAATGGTCTGCTGACCCATCCTCACACGAGCGCCGGCCGGATCCCGACCGACGCCGGCTATCGCTACTTCGTGGAGTCGGTGTCGGACAGCAGCGTCCTGCCGGCGGTTGAGCAGCTGATGATCCGGCACCAGTTCGGTCAGGTCCAACATGCGTCGGAGCAGTGGTTCCGGCTTGCCGCCACGACCCTCGCCGCCGCCAACCGGATCGCCGGTCTCGCAACCGCGGCCAAACCGCGGGCGGCCCATGTCCGTCGGATCGACATCGTCTCGATCAGTGACCGGCTCGCGAGCCTGATCATCGTCTTCCGTGAAGGCGCCCTCCGCCAGGTCCTCGTCACGATGCCCGAGCCGGTCGAGCAGGAGGCCCTGACCCGGGCCGCCGTGATTCTCGACGGGCTGATGGCCGGCCGAACGTCCGGTGACGCCGAGCGGGCCCTGTCCCGGATCGACGGCGACGGTCCGATCGGCGCGCTCGTTCGCCGAGTCGGGGAGCGGGTGATCGCGGCCGTTCGCGACTACGATGCGACGATCATCGAGGAGGTCTTCAGCGACGGCCTCCTGCACGTGATGGAGGCGCCCGAGTTCGAGCGCAGCGACAAGCTTCGGCGGGTCTTCGCCGCCCTCGAGAATCGAGCCTATCTGGGCGAGCTCCTCGATCGGGTCGCAGGGACGGGCACGGTCCAGGTTTTCATCGGCGCCGAGAACGCGCCCGAGGAGATGCGCGACGTGTCCCTGGTCCTTGCCCCGTACGGTGAGCCCGGCCGGGCGGTCGGGGTCGTCGGCGTCCTCGGCCCCACCCGGATGTCCTACCCCCAGGCGATCGGCACCGTCCGATTCGTCTCGACCCTCATGAATGAACTGGTGAAGCACATCGATGCCTGATCTGCGCGATCTCCGCGGTCGACCGCTTGGCGGCCGCGATCCACGCGATCCCCGCGACCCGGGATCCCAAGCCGACCCACGCGGCCCACGCGATCCGCGCGATCCGCGCGATCCGCGCGACGGCCCCCGGGCTCGCGGCCCGGTCGATCCGCGCGACCTGTCCGGACTCCGCGGACCTGACCCACGCGACATGCGCGGCGGCCCACCGGCCGGTGCCCCGCGCCCGGCCGGGCGGACACGCGCCGAGGAACGCGCGGCCGAGATCGACATCTCGCCGACCACCCTCCTCGCCGAAATCGAGCGGCTGAAGGCCGAAGCCGAGGCCGCCACGGCCCGATCCGATGAGTATCTCGCGGGTCTCCAGCGCGAGCGGGCAGAGTTCAGCAACTACCGCCGCCGGACCACCGAGGAGCGCGAAGCGATGCTCGGGCTGGCCGGCGAGGACCTGATCCGGAAGGTGCTCGCGATCGCCGACGACTTCGACCTCGCGATCGACAATCAGCCGCCCGACCTCGCCGGCAACAGCTGGGTCGAGGGCGTCACCGCGATCGATCGCAAGCTCCGGGCGCTGCTCGACAGCGAAGGCGTCAAGGTCGTGGAGGCCGAGCCCGGAAAGCCGTTCGACCCCCGCGAGCACGAGGCGATCGTGAACGTCCCCGGCACGGGCCGGGCCGAGGGCGAGATCGTCGACGTCGTCCGGCGCGGCTACAAGCTCCGCGACAAGGTCCTCCGACCGGCCCTTGTCGCCGTCGCCGCCGCCCCCGAGGGCGAACAGGCCGATCCGACCACCCGCACGAACTGACCAAACCCACCACATCCAGCCACCAACGCCAACCACCAGCCAGATAACAGGAGATACACCACAGATGGGCAAGATCATCGGCATCGATCTCGGCACGACGAATAGCGTCGTCGCCGTCATGGAGGGCGGCGAGCCGACCGTCATCGCTTCGGCCGAGGGCGGCCGGACGGTGCCGTCGGTCGTGGCCTTCTCGAAGACCGGCGAGCGCCTCGTCGGCCAGCTGGCCAAGCGCCAGGCAGTCACCAACCCGAAGAACACGATCTACTCGATCAAGCGCTTCATGGGCCGTCGCTGGGACGACGCCGAGACGAAGCGGGCCAAGGAGCTCGTCAGCTACACAGTCGAGAAGGACGCGAAGAGCGACGGCGTGATCGTCAAGGTCGACGACAAGGCGTACAGCCCGCCCGAGATCAGCGCGATGATCCTCCAGAAGCTGAAGACCGACGCCGAGGCGTATCTCGGCGAAAAGGTCACCGAGGCAGTCATCACGGTGCCTGCCTACTTCGACGACACCCAGCGCCAGGCGACCAAGGACGCCGGCCGGATCGCCGGACTCGAGGTCAAGCGGATCATCAACGAGCCGACCGCGTCCGCCCTGGCCTACGGCCTCGACAAGAAGCACGACGAGAAGATCGCGGTCTACGACCTCGGTGGCGGCACCTTCGACATCTCGATCCTCGAGCTGGGCGAAGGCGTGTTCGAGGTCAAGGCGACAAACGGCGACACCCATCTCGGCGGCGACGACTTCGACCAGCGGGTCATCGAGTGGCTCCTGGCGGAGTTCAAGAAGGACCAGGGGATCGACCTCTCGAAGGACCCTCAGGCCCTCCAGCGCCTGAAGGAGGCCGCCGAGAAGGCCAAGATCGAGCTCAGCTCCACCTCCTCGACCGAGATCAACTTGCCCTACGTCACCGCTGACGCCTCGGGCCCCAAGCACCTCGTCGTCACCCTGTCCCGGGCCAAGCTCGAGCAGCTCGTCGGAGACCTGATCCAGAAGACGGCCAAGCCGGTCGAGGCGGCCCTCAAGGACGCCGGGCTCAAGGCCGGCGACATCGACGAGGTCATCCTCGTCGGTGGCATGACCCGGATGCCGGCCGTCGTCGAGGCGGTCAAGGCGATGTTCAACGGCAAGGAGCCCCACAAGGGCGTGAACCCCGACGAGGTCGTCGGCATCGGCGCCGCGATCCAGGCCGGCGTCCTGGCCGGTGACGTCAAGGACGTCCTCCTCCTCGACGTGACGCCGCTGTCGCTCGGGATCGAGACCCTCGGCGGCGTGATGACAAAGCTCATCGACCGCAACACGACGATCCCGACCTCGAAGTCGCAGGTCTTCTCGACGGCCTCGGACAACCAGGGCCAGGTCGAGATCCACGTCCTCCAGGGCGAGCGCGAGTTCGCCGCCGACAACAAGACGCTCGGCAGGTTCATCCTCGACGGGATCCCGCCGGCGCCGCGCGGCGTGCCCCAGGTGGAGGTGACGTTCGACATCGACGCGAACGGCATCCTCGACGTCAAGGCCAAGGACCGAGCGACCTCGAAGGAGCAGCAGGTCCGGATCACGGCATCCTCGATGCTCTCGAAGGACGACGTCGACAAGATGGTCCGCGAGGCGTCCGAGCACGCCGACGAGGACAAGCAGCGGCGCGAAGAGGTCGAGGCACGCAATCAGGCCGAGCAGCTCACGTACCAGGCCGAGCGGACGCTCAAGGACCTCGGTGACAAGGTGTCGTCCGAGGACCGGGCGACTGTCGAGAACCAGGTCTCGGCGCTGCGCGAGGCGCTGAAGGGCTCCGACATGGGGGCGATCACGGCCGGTGCCACGGCCCTGGCGGAGACGCTCCAGGGCGTCTCGACCGCTGCCTACCAGGCTGCTGCATCGGAGGCATCGGCCAACGGCTCTTCGTCGGACGGCGGCGATGGGTCGGGCACTGGCTCCGGCTCCGAAGAGTCCGCCAGTGGCGACGGGGCGTCGGAGGGCGATGCGCAGCCGGCCGGTGCACGCTCGGGCGGTGGCGCGGGCTCGGGCGCCTCGGCCGACGGCGATGATGCTGTCGAGGGCGAGTTCAAGGAGGTCTAGGCCGCTCCTCTCGCCCGAACGATGCGCCCGGCCAAGCCACCCGGCCGGGCGCAACGATGTCGCGAGGCCCGCCGCCCCGCCGCCGCCGCTCGCTAGACTCGGCGGGTGCCTGCCCGCTGCCGCCGCTCGGGCCCATGACCGTTCGGGGCCGCCCGCCCGGCGATCGGCGGATCCGGCCAGAGCTGCGCAAGCCGACCGACTACCGGCTGGAGCCGGCTCGACGGATTCGGCGTCCGCCGTCGCCGTCGGCGGTGCTCGTAACGGGCTTCGCGTTGCTGGTGGCGGTCGGAACCGTGCTCCTGCTCCTGCCGATCTCGACCGAACCCGGACGCTCGACCGATTTCGTCACCGCCCTGTTCACCGCCACGTCGGCGGTCTGCGTGACCGGGCTCGTCGTCGTCGACACCGCGACCCACTGGAGCCCGTTCGGCGAGGTCGTGATCCTGGCCCTGATCCAGGTGGGCGGATTCGGCTTCATGACAAGCTCGACCCTGTTGCTGTTCCTCCTCATCGGACGGCGGACCGCCCTTCGTGATCGGATCCTCGTGCAGGCGTCGACGGGCGGCGTCGAGTTGGGCAACGTGGTGACCCTCGTCCGGCGCGTTGCGATCTTCACGGTGGTCGTCGAGTGCGCCGGAGCCGTCGTGCTGGGCCTCGCCTTCCTTGCCCACGGGCGCCACGTCGCCGAGTCCGCGTGGTGGGGTGTCTTCCATTCCATCTCGGCGTTCAACAACGCCGGCTTTGACCTCGTCGGCGATTTTCGGAGCCTCGCAGCGTTCGCGACGAGCCCGATCATTCTCGGCACCACCGGTGTCCTGATCGTCGTGGGTGGCCTCGGGTTCGCGATCCTGGGCGATGTGGTCGGCAAGCGGCGGTGGACCAGGCTCGCCCTCGAGACGAAGGTCGTCCTCTTGACCTCGCTTGCGCTGCTCGCTGGGGGCGCCGTGCTGCTCGGTGCGCTCGAGTGGGCAAACCCAGCGACGCTCGGCTCAGTGCCGGAGGCTCATCGCCCACTCAATGCTCTGTTCGAGTCGGTGACCTTGCGGACAGCCGGATACGCCGTCCTCGACCACGGGAGTCTCGGCGAGGGCGCCCTGTTCATCGCCATGGCCCTGATGTTCATCGGCGGGGCGTCCGGATCGACGGCCGGCGGGATCAAGGTCAATACGTTCAGCGTGCTGCTCGTGGCAATTGTCGCGACGATCCGCGGCCGTCCGGCAGCCGAGGCGTTCGGTCGCCGACTTCCGCATGACGTGATCTACCGCGCCCTGTCCATTGCCCTCCTCTCGATCGCCTTCGTGTTCGCCATCGCGTTCGGGACGGCTCTCCTGGCCGGGGCTGAGTTCGTGGACGCGCTGTTTGAGGCGATCTCGGCATTTGCCACGGTCGGGCTGACCACGGGCTTGACGCCACAGCTGCCCGATCCTGCACGGCTGCTGATCGCCGCGGCAATGTTCGCCGGGCGGCTCGGGCCGCTGACCCTGGTCCTCGCCCTGGCCGCCCGGCAGCGGCCCGTCTCGTATCGGCCCGCGGTCGAATCGCTGCGGATCGGCTGAAGCGTGAAGGAGCTCCCATGAAGCAATCCGTCCTGGTGGTCGGCCTCGGGCGTTTCGGGGCCGCCGCCGCGCGCGAGTTGATGGCGCTCAACCACGAGGTCCTGGCGGTCGACAAGGACGAGGTCGCGGTCAACGACATCGCCCCGGATGTGACCCACGCGGTCCAGGCCGACGCCAGCGACGCCGACGCGCTGCGGGCGATCGGCGCGGCCGACTTCAGCCACGCGATCGTCGCCATCAGCGGGCAGGCCGAGCCGAGCATCTTCGCGACGATGGCGCTCCGGAACCTCGGCGTCGAGAACGTGATCGCCAAGGCCGGGACGACGCTCCACGGGGCGATCCTCGAACGCGTCGGGGCGACTCGGGTCGTGTACCCGGAGCGCGAGATGGGCGCCCGGGTGGCACATGCCTTCGGCGTTCCCCAGGTCCTCGATTACCTCGACGTGGCACCGGGCTTCGGGATCGTGCGGTTCAGCGCTCCCGACGCCTGGATCGGCCGGACGCTTCGGGAGATCGACGTCCCGGGACGGCTCGGGATGACGCCGGTCGGGCTCCGGCGCGGCCCGAAGGTCACCGCCAATCCGCGCAGTGACGAGACGGTCGTCGCCGGCGACCAGCTGATCCTGATGGGCCTCGACGCGAAGCTGGAACAGCTCGCCGGCGAGTGACACGGGCCCTTCGCCGCGGCGACCCAGCGACTCATCAACCGCTCCGTCGTCCCGCGCAGGCTCAGCCGAGGATGCCGAGCGCCAGCCCGATGACCGCCAATCCGAGGTACACGGTCGCGAGGCCAAGGATCATCCCGGTCCCGATCGCTGCGGCGCGCGGCAGATCAGCGCCACGGAGTCGCGTCTGGCGGTGGATCAGGATGAGGGCGACGGTGGCGATCACCACGGGGATGAAGATGATCGCCACGTGCGGCTGGGCCTAGCGGCCGATGAACAGGCTCACCGACGGCGCGAGCGCGCCCAGGATCAGGACGACCGCGTAGCCCGCCAGCAGGAGCAGCCCGGCGTACAGGTGCACCTTCACGTTGACGCCCATGATCGCCATCAGGCCGTATGGGTTGTCGTAGTTGGGCTCGAGGCCGCGCGACACCTGGAGGGCGAGCGGGATCGTGAGCAGGGCGAGGAGGGCCGGGATCGGCAGGACCCCGAGCGCCACACCCGCGACGAGGATCACGTAGGCCGCGATCGCCGCGGTGCGGTAACCCGCAATGACCGTGGGCTTCGACAGCCGGACCGGCAGCGTGCGCTTGCCGACTCGGGCGTCCCCGCGCCGGTCCGGGATCTCGTTGACGTACAGGATCAGCATGACGAGCAGGGCGATCGGGAGCGAGGCGACCAACGGCTCCCACGACAACGCGCCGCGGGTCTGGACGACGTACGCGCCGAGCAGCATCAGCGGCCCGAACCCGACCGCGACGGCGATCTCGCCGAGGCCGCGATACACGAACTTCAGGGGCGGCGCGGTGTAGCCGATGCTGACAATGAAGCCGGCCACGCCGATGAACAGGAGTGCGGGCGAGCCGCGCAAGGCGAGGAGCAGGAGGCCGATCAGGCCGGCGGCCACGTAGAACCCGGTCGCGAGCCCGGCCATCTGGCGGAACGACACGAGGCCGTACTGGATGACCCGCGATCCCCCGCTGTACTGGGTCGGCGTGACGTTCGCCTCGTCGGCGCCCTGGACGCTGTCGAAGACGTCGTTGGCGACATTCAGTCCGAGCTGGACGAACGCCGAGCCGATGACGGTCAGGACCGCGGTCAGGAGATCGAACGAGCCCTGGCGGGCGGCGATCACGATGCCCAGGACGACCGGCACGATCGTCGCCGACAGGAACGGCAGACGGGTGGTCCGGAGGGCGAGCCAGCCGAACGAGAGCTTGGGCTTGACCGGCGTGCCGCGCTCCGCGGACAGGGCATCGAAGTACTTCTTCGACTGGCCGAGGGATCGCTCGGAGTACTCGAAGAACGGGACCTCGGCCTCGTCCCAGCCCCAGGCGCGCGCGGCGCGGAACGTGACCTGGTCCCCGTCCGTGGCCGCGCGGCCCCAGACGGTGACGTGGCGTCGCTCGTCGTAGCCGTAGCCCGGTTGCGGCCGGATGTGCGACCCGGTGAGCGAGACATCGATCCCGGACGGGACGGCGAAACCGGCCGGGGCGGAGAAGGTGGCGCTGCCGGAGGCCACGTCCACGGCGGCCTCGAGCGCCACGCTGACCGGATAGCCGTTCTCGTCGACGAAGGTCAGGACCTGGAACGGGTAGCTCGCCAGCTTCGTGAGGCCGGTGGTCGCATCGAGGGCGGGCGTCCGCGGCGTGGCGCTGGCAGGGACGACGGGCGCGGCCATCAGGCGGCCGCCTTCCCGACGACCGTCGTTGTCGGCGCCGTCGCGGCGTTCCCGTCGGGCCAGTAAAGGGCGCGGCTCGGCGTGATCTCGATCAGCGACCGCTCGAAGAACAGCGGCAGCGCCACGCGAGCCTTCAGGAAGTACACGATCGAAGGCTCCTTCTTCTCCCAGATCGGGAGGAGCCGCTCCCAGCCGCCGTGCGGGTCCTCCTCGATGATCCGGGCGTCGCCCTGGATCGTCACCCGATCTGTTCGCCCGTCCACCGCGACCGGGTCGGTGATCGACAGCGAGACCTTGGGGTTGGCCTTGATGTGCTCGAGCTTGCGCGAGAACAGGGTCGACGAGGTCAGGTAGATCTTCTCGCCGTCGTACAGCGGGATCAGGGGATAGGTGACCGGGTGACCGCTGCCGTCGACGACTGTCAGCTCGCCGACGAGAGCCGCCTCGAGGAGTTGCTCGACGGGATCGGGAAGTGTGGACATGGCGCTTGGCTCCTTGGCCGTCCCTGCTGGCCCGCAGGTGGATCTTTGTGCTACTGAAAACTAGCACGTTTCGAGCGGCCCGGCAAGCATGAGTGACGACTCGAGAGCGGCGTTCCTGACACGTCCTGACCGGACGGTCGGGTAGCATGACGGACCCATGACCGTTCAGCCCAGCTCGCCCGATTCTGCCCTGATTCACGCCCGCGGCCTCACGAAGCTCTTCGGCGACTTCGTTGCTGTCGACGGCATCGACTTCGATGTCGCCGTCGGCGAGTCGTTCGGCTTCCTCGGCCCGAACGGCGCCGGCAAGACCTCGACGATGCGGATGATCGGCTGTGTTTCGCCGATCACCGACGGCACCCTCCAGGTGCTCGGCCACGACCCTCGGACGGACGGGCCCATGATCCGAGGCCGGATCGGAGTCGTGCCCCAGCAGGACACCCTCGACACCGAGCTGACCGTCCGCGAGAACCTCCTGATCTATGGCCGCTACTTCGGGCTGTCGCGGGCCGAGTGCGGCCGGCGCGCCGACGAGCTCCTCGAGTTCGCCCAGCTGACCGAGCGCGCCGGCGATCAGGTCGAGCCGTTGTCGGGCGGAATGAAGCGGCGCCTGACGATCGCCCGGGCCCTGATCAACGAGCCGGATCTCCTCCTCCTCGACGAGCCGACAACGGGCCTCGACCCGCAGGCTCGCCACCTGCTGTGGGATCGCCTGTACCGCCTGAAGCAGCGCGGCGTGACCCTGGTCCTGACGACCCACTACATGGACGAGGCCGAGCAGCTGTGCGACCGGCTCGTCGTCATGGACAAGGCCAAGATCGTGGCCGAGGGCTCGCCCCGCCAGCTCATCGCGCAATACGCCACCAAGGAGGTCACCGAGCTGCGCTTCCCGGTCGGCGTCCAGGAGACGTTGAACGGCCAGCTCGACGGTCTCGCCGAGCGGATCGAGCTCCTTCCGGATCGCGTCCTCCTGTACGCCGACGACGGCGAGGCGGCCGTGGCGGCCGCCCACGCTCGCGGCCTCCAGCCGGAGACGGTCCTCGTTCGCCGCTCGAGCCTGGAGGATGTCTTCCTCCGGCTGACCGGCAGGTCCCTGGTCGAGTAGCCCCGATGACGCTGATGACCCGGGTCGTGGAGCTCCGGGCGATGCAGTACCGGCGGACGTTCCGGGCGTCGATCTTCTCGTCGTTCCTGAACCCGGTCCTGTTCCTGCTCGCGATGGGGGTCGGGCTGGGGACGTATGTCGACCAGTCCGGAACGGCGACCCAGGCGCTCGGCGGCCTGAGTTATCTCCAGTTCCTCGCGCCGGGGCTCCTCGCGGCGACTGCCATGCAGGCGGCCGCCTTCGAGTCGACCTTCCCGATCATTGGCGGACTCTCGTGGCAGAAGACGTTCCACGCGATGTACGCCACCCCGGTGTCGGCGCGTGACATCGTCGTGGGCAACCTGGCCTGGATCGCGATCCGGCTGACCTCGATCGCGGCGATCTTCACGATCGTCATGGCCCTGTTCGGGGCCGCCGCGTCGCCGCTGATCCTGCTGGCGATCCCGGCCGCCGTCCTGACCGGCATGGCGTTCGCGACGCCGATCATGGCCTTCACCGCGACCCAGCGGACGATGGAGAAGTTCAACGCCGTGTTCCGCTTCGGGATCACGCCGCTGTTCCTGTTCTCGGGCACGTTCTTCCCCATCTCGAACCTGCCCGATGCGATCGAGCCGGTGGCGTGGCTATCGCCGCTCTGGCATGGCGTGGAGCTGAGCCGCCGGCTCGCCCTCGGCACGATCGGAGAGGATCCGGTCCAGGCCCTTGTCCATGTCGCGATCCTCGTCGCGATCGTCGCGGTCGGGACGTGGTTCGCCTATCGCACCGTCGAGTCCCGGCTGGTCCTCGGATGACCGCCTCGCCACTCCCGCTGTCGGGGCTGTTCACGCTCGGCAGCCGCCGGGCTCGGCACCTCGTCGAGCGCAACATTCTCGTCTATCGCCACGGCTGGATTGTCATCCTGTCGGGTTTCTTCGAGCCGCTCTTCTATCTCGGCTCGATCGGGTTCGGGCTCGGCGCACTCATCGGGACGGTGAACGGGCCGGGCGGCCAGCCGATCTCGTACCAGCTCTTCGTCGCGCCGGCTTTGCTCGCCAGCGCCGCGATGAACGGCGCGGTCATGGAGGGGACGTTCAACTTCTTCTTCAAGCTCCGCTACAGCAAGACGTTCGAGTCGATCCTGTCGACCCCGTTGTCGCCGGGCGACGTCGCCGTGGGCGAGTTGATCTGGGCCTTGATCCGGGGAGGGATCTATGCGATCGCCTTCACCATCGTGATGGCCGTCCTCGGGCTGATCGTCTCGCCGTGGGTCATCCTCGCGGTGCCGGCGGCACTCCTCATCGGGTTCGCGTTCGGTGCGATCGCGATGGCCGCCACCTCGTTCATGCGGACCTGGCAGGACTTCGACCTGATCCAGCTCGTGATCCTGCCCTTGTTCCTGTTCTCGGGGACGTTCTACCCGCTCGACGCCTACCCCGAGTCGATCCGGTTCGTGATTCAGCTGACGCCGCTCTACCAGGGTGTCGACCTGCTCCGGTCGCTGGTCGTCGGCCACCTCGACTGGTCGCTCCTGTTCCACGTGGCGTATCTCGTGATCATGGGGATCATCGGGCTGACGATCGTTGCCCGTCGCCTCGACAAGCTCCTGCTCAAGTAGGTCGACGCCTGTGGGGCGAACCGCGGAGCTGGCCGAGCTGACCGCCGAGATCGTGGCCTGCCGGGCCTGCCCGCGGCTCGTCGCCTGGCGCGAGCTCGTTGCGGTCGAGAAGGTCGCCCGCTTCCGCGACGAGACGTACTGGGGCCGGCCTGTGCCCGGCTTCGGCGACCCGGCGGCGCGGATCCTGATCGTGGGGCTCGCGCCGGCGGCCCACGGCGGGAATCGGACAGGAAGGGTCTTCACCGGCGACGCATCGGGCGACTTCCTGTTCGCCGCGATGCACGCGGTGGGGCTTGCGAACCAGCCCGTGGGCCGCCGGGCCGACGACGGTCTCGAGCTCCACGACGCGTACATCGCGGCCGCCGTGCGCTGCGCCCCGCCGGCCAACAAGCCCACGCCCGAGGAGCGGGCGAGGTGCCAGCCGTTCCTGGTCCGGGAGCTGGCGCTCCTCGGCGACGTTCGTGTCCTCGTTGCCCTCGGGGCGATCGCCTGGGAGTCGGCGTTCCGGACGATTGCGTCGCTGACCGCCGACGACGCGCGCCCTCGGCCGAGGTTCGGCCATGGAGCGGTGGCGCGCGCCGGCGGCTACGTCGTCGTCGGCTCGTACAACCCGAGCCAGCAGAACGCGTTCACCGGCAGGCTCACCCAGCCGATGCTGCGGGCGGTGCTGACGATCGCGCTGGCGTGCGCTGACCAGCCCCATCTCGACCCACGGAGGATCCTCGCATGACTGATTACCTCACCCCGTCCCAGTTCGACGCGTCCGACGGCGTCGGCGACTGGCGCGTGATCGTCGATGGCGCGAACGCGTTCTTCAAGGCGACGTCGTTCGCGGCCTCTGCGGCCTTCGTCGAGGCGATCACGGCGCTGCCGCGGATGGGCGAGATCGGGACGGGCGTCGACATCCGCCATGACGGCGTGACCGTGAAGCTCCTCACCCAGGCCGACGACTGGTGGGGCCCGAGCAGCCGCGACGTCGACCTTGCCCGGGCGATCTCCGCCATCGCCCGAGAGCACGGCCTTGAGGCGGACACCAGCGCGATCCAGGGCATGCTCGTCATCCCCGGCGGGCCGGACACGGCCGCGATCATGCCGTTCTGGCGGGCCGTCCTGGGCTACGAACCGCGCCGGGACAGCCCCGCCGAGGACCTGGTCGACGCCCACGATCGCGGCCTGTCGTTCTGGTTCGAGGGAATGGACGAGCCGCGCGCGGACGGCGGCGGGGCGATCCACATCGCGGTCTGGCTCCCGTTCGAGGAAGCCGAGGCCCGCGTCGAGGCCGCTCTCGCCGCTGGCGGCCGTCTCGTCCGGGACGTCGCCCCGAAGTGGTGGACGGTCGCGGACGCCGCCGGCAACGAGGTCGACATCGCGACGACCAAGCACCGAGACTGATCCCGCCGCTCAACCGCGGCTCGACCACCTCTCGACGTACCGATCGAGGCGGTCGAAGACGACGCCATCGAGCGCTGCAGACGCGTCGATGAACCGCTCCAGCATCGCCATCCGGTGGCCGCGTCCGATGCATTCCGGATGCATCGTGATCGTCAGCAGACCGCCGGGGGCATGGGCGTGGGCAAATTTCAGCTCGTCGGTCCAGATCTCGAGCACCTTCGACGGCGCGCTCAGGCCGTCACGACCGCCGCCGGGCGCCGGCTCGAAGTGCGGCCAGTCGTCGAGCGCCCAGGACACGGGCACCTCGACGAGGGCGCCCTCCCGCCCGAACCGCGACCCCTCGGCGACGGAGTGCCGATCCCCGTGCCGAACCTGGTAGAGCCGGTAGTCGTCGGCCATCAGCGAGGAGTCGTAGGCGAACCCCGCCGCCTCGACGAGCCCGAGCGAGGCCGGGCCGAGCGACCAGTACGGCGCCCGCCAGCCCTTGGGTCGGGCGCCGGTCACGCGCTCCACGGCCGCGGCGCAGCGCTCGATCATCTCGCGCTCTTCGTCGCGCCCGAGCTCGGCCGCGTCCTCGTGGAACCAGCCGTGACAGCCGATCTCATGCCCGCCGGCGAGGATTGCCGCGGTCGAGTCCGGGAAGGTCTCGAGGGTGTGGCCCGGGACGAACCAGGTCGATGGGATCTCGCGCTCGGCAAGGAGCGAGAGGATCCGCGGCGCCCCGACCCGGACGCCGAACTCGGCGTGCGACAGCTTCACCGGCGAATCGCCGCGCCGGACGCCGTCGGAAATCGAGTCGTGGTCGAACGTCAGGGCGACCGTCAGCCGCGGCAGATCCGTCATCCCGGCATCGTAGCCACCCGCGCAGCCGACCTCCCGTAGACTTCGCCGCGCAGATGGCCACCGAACTCGATTACTACACGACCCTCGGCGTCGAGCGCAGCGCGACCGACGCCGATATCAAGAAGGCGTTCCGCAAGCTCGCCCAGCAATGGCATCCCGACGTCAACACGGAACCGGGCGCCCAGGAGCGGTTCAAGGAGATCAACGAGGCGTACCAGGTCCTGTCCGATCCCCAGCGCCGCCAGACCTACGACATGTTCGGCCGGGCGGGCCTCGGCGGCGACGGCAACCCGGGCTTCGACCCGAACAACTTCGGCTCGTTCAGCGACATCTTCGACGCCTTCTTCGGCGGCGCCGCCGCCGGCGGCCGGCGGGCCCACCCGACGGCCGGCTCGGACCTCCGCTACGACCTCCGGATCTCGTTCGAGGAAGCCGTTCGCGGAACCGAGAAGGAGATCGAGTTCCCGGTCTACGGCCGCTGCGAGACCTGCGAGGGGAGTGGCGCCAAGCCCGGCACGCAGCCCGTCGCCTGCGACAACTGCGGCGGCCGCGGCGAGATCCGGACCACCCGCCGGACGATGCTCGGCCAGATGGTCAATGTCACCGCCTGCCCCAAATGCAAAGGCGAGGGCAAGATCGTGACCGAGCCGTGCGAGACGTGTCACGGCGAGGGCCGCACCGAGCGAACGCGGACGCTCCGCGTCTCGATCCCGGCCGGCATCGACGAGGGCCACCAGATCCGGCTCTCCAACGAGGGTGAGATCGGGGTTCGCGGCGGACCAGCCGGCTCGCTCTACGTCGCGGTCCACGTGACGCCGCACCCGGCGCTCCGACGCGAGGGCACGGAGCTCGTCTACGAGGCCGACATCTCAATCGTCCAGGCGGCCCTCGGAACGACGATCGCGGTCCCGACGGTCGACGGCGACGAGCCGCTCGAGATCAAGGCAGGGACCCAGCCCGGCGCGGAGATCCGCCTCCGCGGCAAGGGCGTGCCGCACCTCCGGCGGACGGGCTCGAAGGGCGACCTCCACGTGTTCGTGAACGTCGTCGTCCCCGCCAAGCTGACGAAACGCCAGCGCGAGATCCTTGCCGAGTACGCCGCCGAGGCTGGCGAGTCGGTGGCGGCGTCGCCGGGCGGAATCCTTGACAAGGTCCGCGACGCGCTTGGCTGACGGCGAGGCGAATGCCGGCGTCGCCACCGCAGGCGCCTGGCTCGAACTCTCGGTCGAGGCTGACATCGAGGCGGTCGAGGCCGTATCCGAGATCCTCAGCCGGGTCGCTCTTGGCGGAACCAGCGTCGAACCCGCCTTCGAGCTCGTCGACGAGGGCCTCGGGGCTCGCGTCGACCCGACCCGACCGTCGATCGTGCGGGCCTACCTGCCCGCTCGCGACCCGGCCGCTGCCGAGCGCGCGGCCGCCGAGGCACGCGAGGCGCTCGGCCATCTCCAGGCCTTCGGTCTTCGCCCGATCGGCGCCCTCACGACCCGGATCGTCCACGAGGCCGACTGGGCGGAGGCGTGGAAGAAGCACTTCCCTGTGATGCGAATCGGTCGCCGGATCGTGATCAAGCCGACGTGGCTCGACCACGCGCCGGCCCCCGGCGACGTCGTGCTGGACCTCGATCCCGGCATGGCGTTCGGGACCGGGCTCCACCCGACGACCCGGCTGTGTCTCGCCTCGCTCGAGACGATTGCCGAGCGCGGATTGCTCGACGACGCCCGCGTCCTGGACGTCGGGTGCGGCTCGGGGATCCTCGCGATCGCCGCCGCGAAGCTGAGCGCCGCGTCCGTCCATGGCGTCGACACGGATCCGATTGCGATCGAGGCGACGCAGGCGAACGTCGCCCGGAACGGACTGACAGACCGGGTCAGCGCGAGCGCCGGCAGCCTGCCCTCGGGCCAACCGCCGAGCGACCTGGTCCTCGCCAACCTGATCGCCTCGCTCCTGATCACCCTCGCGGGTTCGCTCCGCGACGAGCTCCGGCCGGGCGGCGTCATCCTCGCGTCGGGCATCTTCGTCGACCGCGAGCCCGAGGTCCGCGCCGCGTTCGCTGCGGCCGGGCTCGACGTGACAGGACGGCTCGACGAAGGCGAGTGGGTGGCCCTCGAAGCGGTCCGCCGCTGACGGCGACCTACAATTCCCGTCGATGCCGGCGTATTTCCCGTTCCTGCTCGTCACCCACATCACGCTGGCGGTCAGCCTGTTCCTGCCGTCGATCCTCCTGCCCTTTGCCCTCCGCACGCGGCGAGCCGCCGAGACGAGCCCGAACCGCTTCGTCCGCTTCCTCCTCTGGATGCAGGCCCACGGGACGCTGATCATCGGGATCGGGCTGGCGCTGACCGGGATCGGGTTGGTGGTGTCGCTCGGAGGATCGCTCCTCGGCCAGCCATGGCTGCTGGTGGCGCTCGGGATCTACGCGGCGAACCTGGTCCTTGCGTTCTTCGTCCAGCGTCCCAACCTTCGCCGGCTCGTCGGGATCAAGGCCGCCGCCGACGATCGGATCTGGCTCGATCGGGCCAGGCGCCAGCGCTACGTCAGCTACGCGATGGCCGCCCTCGTCGGGACGATCGGGTTCCTGATGAGCACCAAGCCGCAGCTGTGGTGAGGCGCTGATCGTGGTCACGGACATGTCCGACCGGCCCGTCCGGCGTGCCGCCATCGCCAACCTTGGCTGCAAGGTCAATCAGTCGGAGATGGAGGCCGCCGCCCGACTCCTTCGCTCGCGGGGCGTGATCGTCGTCGACGCCGACCAGCCGGCCGATCTGGTGCTCGTCAACACCTGCACGGTCACGGCCGAGGCGGACGCGAAGTCGCGCCACGCGGTTCGCCGAGCGCGCCGGGCGAGCCCCGCCGCCGAGGTCGTCGTCACCGGCTGCTCCGTCCAGCTCGATCGAGCGGCTTTCGCCACGGCCGACCCGGACGCGCGGCTCATCGACAACCGGGCGAAGGACACGCTGCTCGCCGAGATCGAGACACTGCTCGGTCCCGTGCCGCGTTTGCTGGCTGCTCCCGGCCCGTCGATCGTCTGGCGCCCCCTGCCGACGCTGTCCGGGGTCGAGATCGAAGGGATCGCCGACGACCGCGCCTCAATCGAGCGGACTCGGGCCTTCGTCAAGGTCCAGGACGGCTGCTCATTCTTCTGCACCTACTGCATCATCCCTGCCGCCCGCGGCCCGGAACGCTCCGTGGCACCAGCAACGGTCCTCGGCGACGTTCGCCGGGCGCTGATGGCCGGTCACCGCGAGATCGTCCTGACCGGGATCAACATCGGGACATACGACGGCGGCTCGTCGGAACGCGGTTTCCGCGGCGCCCATGTTCGCGCGGCGCTGACCCTGGCAGGCCTCGTCCGGCGCATCCTCGACGAGACGGGCGTGGAACGGATCCGGCTGTCGTCCATTGAGCCGCAGCATGTCGACGACGAGCTGCTCCAGACATGGACGGACGGCGCGCCGCGCACGATGCCCCATCTCCACCTGCCGCTCCAGAGCGGCGACGACGGCGTGCTTCGGCGGATGGGGCGGCGCTACGCCGCTGCCGAGTACGCGGCGGTTGTCCGGCGCGTCCGGGCGGCGATTCCGGGCGTCGCGATCCACGCCGACGCGATCGTCGGCTTCCCGACCGAGGACGACCGGGCGTGGCGGCGGTCGCTCGCGTTCATCGGTTCGATCGACGTCGCCGGGCTCCACGTCTTCCGCTATTCGGCGCGGCCGGGGACCGCAGCGACGCGCATGGCCGGCCAGGTCCACGAGGCGACGAAGAAGGCCCGCGCGGGCGAGCTGCTGGCGGTGGCCGCCGACG
>JACCVQ010000236.1 GCA_013698095.1 Chloroflexota bacterium | reverse complement strand
CGGGAGAGCCGTCCCGGCCGCCGCCGGAAGGAGTGTGCTGGAGGGACGGCGACCGAACGCCGCCGTGTCAGGCGGCCGGCTGGAGTCGATCCGGCCCGTCATCGCATGGCCGGGCGGCACGTGCGATCGTCATTGGCTCCTGGCGGGCCGGTCGGGCTGGACCCGCGATCGCCTCGCCGAAGGCAACGAGCCAACGGCCGAGGCGGACCCGCCGCGACGGCAGGTCGATCGGGTGCGCGAGCGCCTCGTCGGTTGCGGCTCCATGCTGGCGCAGGTGGTCGCGGGTCCGCTCGGCGCGGAGCGCCTCGCCCTCGCGGATGAGCTCGGCGATATGGTCGGCCACGGCGGCCTGCTGGAGATCGATCATGTCGGTCACGCGGGTCAGTCCTTCTGTATGTGTTCTTCGTTCACGTGTTCGATGGTTGTCTAACTCGATGGCCGAAACGTGGGCCGCGGCCTGGAACCGCGGCCCTGGCCAGATGGCTCGCGGCTATCCGATGAGGAACCGCTTGATCTCGGCCGATGCGTCGTCGAGCCGGTTGCGGCGCAGGGTGTAGTACATGACGGTCCCCGATTCGGTGATGGTGACCAGGCCCGCCGAGCGGAGCTGGGCGAGGTGGTGCTTGATCGTCGGCTTGGACAGGTCGAGCAGCTGGGCGATCTCGGTGAGGTACAGGTCGCGCGACGCGAGCAGCTTCAGGATCCGCAGCCGGGTCTCGTCGCCGAGGGCTCGATGGAGGCGGACCAGGGCCAGCGGCGGGGTCAGGGCATCCGACGGCCCAAGGGCGCTGTCGGCGACGGGGTAGCCGAAGAACCGCCAGTCGCGGGCCGACATCAGGAAGTTGTACGGGCGTGAGAAGTACGAGGGGCCGAGGATCACCCGGGAGACCCCGGGCTCGGGCAGGTAACGGACGCCGCCGGTCGTGACCTCGATCAGGTCCATCGGCGCCAGACGATCCCGATCGGCGGCCCGATCGTCGTAGTCGCGCTCCAGGATCGACAGGACCCGCGGCTCGATCTCGGCGAAGACGATCTGCCAGGCCCGCAGGACCGTGAGAATTCGCTCCTTTGCCGCGACCGGCTGGCCGAGGAGCTCGAGGCGTCCCTGCCGATTCCAGTCCGGCAGCTTTTCGGTGAGGCTGACCAGGGCGCCCGAATCGCCGTCGATCGCCTGATCGACGAGCGCGTCGACGTCGTCGTCGTGGCTGTCGTCGGCCATCAGCGCCCGCAGGAGGTCGGCCGGGCTCGTGTCGCCGACGAGCTCGACGAAGTCGGCTGACGTCCGGACGTCCGGCTGGTCGACGATGAGGACGCCGGCGTGAATGGCGAGTTCGCTGTCGAACAGGGCCTTGACCCCGGCTCGAACCTCCTCGGAGAGGGCTGCGCGACGGGTGGTCAGCCACTCCCGGTCCGGAGCCGGCAGGTCGTCGGTCGCTCCGGCGTCGCCCGACAGCGAGAAGACGAAGTCGTAGGCTGTCCGAACATCCCAGTCGATCCGGAACGTGCCACTGCCGCGGGTCAGGTCGCGGACGATCGCCCGGTGCGGCGAATCGGCGGGACGTCCCGTGGGTCGCCTGGTCGCCGGTCGTGCAGCCATCGTTCTCTCGCTCCTAACTGGTGTTAGATGAATATCTAACACCGAGGCGATCCGGTGTCAAGTGCCCGGATGCCCGGTTCGGGCAGGCGAGCCCTACAATCGGACACCCCGTCCCGAAGGAGCCGACCCGCCTGATGACCACCAAGTCCGCCCAGCCGACCGTGACCTTCACCGACGAACACCTCGCCAACGGCCTCCGCCTGATCATCTCGGTCGATCGCCTGGCGCCGGTCGTTGCGGTCAACCTCTGGTACGACGTCGGATCGAAGCACGAGGTGGAGGGCAAGACCGGGTTCGCCCACCTGTTCGAGCACGTGATGTTCCAGGGCTCGCGGAACGTCGGCAAGGCCGAGCACATGGCCCTGGTCCAGGCCGCAGGCGGGACCCTCAACGGCAGCACCTGGCTCGACCGCACGAACTATTTCGAGACGATGCCGTCGCACCAGACCGAGCTGGCCCTGTGGCTCGAGGCAGACCGGATGGGGACGCTCCTCGACGCGCTCAACCAGGAGAACCTCGACAACCAGCGTGAGGTCGTGAAGAACGAGAAGCGCTGGTCGTACGACAACCGTCCGTATGGCTCGTGGTACGAGAAGCTCCAGGGCCACCTGTTCCCGCCCGAGCACCCATACCACCACACGACGATCGGCTCGATGGAGGACCTCGACGCCGCCTCGGTCGATGACGTGAGCACGTTCTTCCGGACGTACTACGCCCCGAACAATGCGGTCGTGACGGTCGTCGGCGACGTCGATCCGGACGAGATCCGGCGCTGGACAGAACGCTACTTCGGCGGCATCCCGGCCAACCCGTCGATCCCGGCCTTGGGCGACCTGTCGCTGCCCGCGATCCTCGGCGAGGAACGCCGCGAGACGGTCCACGACAAGGTCCCGCTGCCGCGGGTCTACGTCGGATTCCGGGCCCCGGCCTTCGGCGACGAGCGGCTCGACGCCCTGGACATCGCCGCCCAGGTCCTGGCCGGCGGCAAGGGCTCGCGCCTCCATCGTCGGCTCGTCCGCGACGAGCGGATCGCCCAGGACGTGGCCCTCGTCCCGCTCGGTTTCGTGGGCGGGGCGTCGGTCTGTGCCGGCTGGGCGACCGTCCGGCCGGGGGTGCCCGTCGAGTCGGTCGAGGCCGCCCTCCACGAAGAACTGGACCGCCTGGCCCGCGAGCCGATCAGCGACGACGAGCTGGCCCGCGCCCGGGCCCTCATCGAGACCGAGGAGCTGGCAGGCCTGTCGCGGGTCGAGGAGCGAGCCGATCGCCTGTCGATGTACGCGACGCTGTTCGACGACCCGGACCTGATCAACCGGATGCTGCCGCGCTATCTCGCGGTCACGGCCGAGCAGATCCGGTCGGTCGCGGCCGAGGTGTTCCGGGCCGACAATCGGGTCGTCCTGACCTATCTGCCGGAGCTGCCGCCGGCGGAGACCGCAACCGCCGACGAGACGAAGCCAGACGCCGAGCCCGAGGCCTCGACGGCCGACGACGCAGCCGACGACGAGGAGGTCGCCGCATGACCGACGAGTCCGTCCGGATCGTCCCCGAGCGACCGACACCCGGCACCCCCCGACCGTATGACTTCCCGCATGTTGAACGGTCGCGGCTCACGAACGGCCTGACCCTCGCCGTGGTCGACCTGCCCGGTCGTCCGCTCGTGTCGGCGTCGCTCGTCCTGCGCACCGGTGCGGTCGACGAGCCTGACGGGGAGGCCGGCGCCACCGTCCTCGCCGCGCGAGCCATGACCGAGGGCACGGCCAGCTACGACGCGATCGCCCTGATCGAGGCCAGCGAGCGGCTCGGGGCGTCGATCCACGCCGAAGCCGGCTGGGATGCGATGTCGGTCGGGGTGGACGTCTCGGCCGCCCGTCTGGAGCCGGCCCTCGAGCTCGTCGCCGAGGTCGCACTCGAGCCGACGTTTCCTGAGTCCGAGGTGGAGCGGCTGCGTGACGAGCGCCTCAACGACCTGCTCCAGGCCGAGGCCGATCCCCGGCGCAGGGCGGACGAGGTGTTCGCGGCCACGATCTACAGTGGCGGCTCGCCGTACCGCCGGCCGTCCGGCGGCACGCGCGAGACTGTCACGGGCCTCGACGCCGGCCGTCTCCGCGCGGCCTGGCAGCGCGGTCTCGACCCGGCCCGCTCGACGGTCGTGATCGGGGGCGAGCTGACCGGCATCGACGTGGCCGGGATCGCGCAGCGGCTGTTCGGATCGTGGGGGGCGTCGTACGGCGCGGGCTCGACCGGCTCGATCGTCGCCGAGGGCGCCGTTCGCGAGCGGTTCGTCCGGGTCATCCACCGACCGGGCTCGGTCCAGACCGAGATCCGGATCGGGCATATCGGGCTGCCCCGTCGGATCGCCGACTTCCATTCGCTGTCTGTGATGGGCGCGATCCTCGGCGGGCTCTTCAACTCGCGCCTGAACACGAAGCTCCGCGAGGAGAAGGGCTACACGTATGGCGCGGGTGCGGGCTTTGACCTGCGCCGGGCGGCGGGCCCGTTCGCGGCCCGGGCCGCGGTCAACACCGAAGTCACTGTGGCGGCCATCGTCGACACCCTCGCCGAGCTCGACCGGATGCGCGACACGGCGGTGACCGCTGCGGAGCTGAAAGCGGCGCGCGACTACCTCGTTGGCGTGTTCCCGCTGCGGTTCGAGACGCCGGGGCCCGTGGTCGGCGCGCTGGCCGGGCTTGCGGTCCACGATCTGCCTGACGACGAGCTGATCCGGTATCGGCCGGCCATCGAGGCGGTCACGATCGAGTCGGTCCAGACGGCGGCCCAGCACATCCGTCCCCTCGAATCGGCGATCGTCCTCGTCGGTGATGCCGACGCGATCGGGGATGAGCTGGAGGCGGCGGGCTTCGGGAAGGTCGTGATCGAGCGCGATACGGGGCTGCAGGCCGAGGGACGCGATACCGGCGTCCAGGATCCGCTCGCGCCACTCGACGAGGGCCCGACCGGGCCGACGGAGGGCGCAGAGGAGCCGGACGCGACGCTGGATACCGAGCCGGCCGCCGACTGAGCTCCGTGACATGCGCGGACGGCGCGGGAGCCAGCGCGGACGGCGCGGGAGCCAGCGCGAGCGGCGCGGGATCCAGGCCGCGCCGCACGCTCCGTGCCGCAGGCCCGGCGGGTTGGCCGTCCCTCCGTGGGATCACTTCCTGTCCAATGCTCGCCTGGAGGGCATTAGCCCGCCGTCGGGTGCTGATTCGCGCATTTCCAGGCCGTGGAACGGCGCTTGTCAGCCGCCGAAGGCTAACTAGTGCCCCCATCGGGCCCGGTTCGTCCGCGGCCCGCGCCGAGTGCTCACTTGGAGCGACATTGGACGCCTGGACGCTTCCGCAATCCGCGGCCGGCGGGACACGACTTGAGAACGTAGAGGGCCAGCCTCGGACCGCCCGCGTCCGAAGACCTACTTGGGAACGAACTGTCGATAAACCGACCACTTCGGATCGGTCTCGGCCACCATCTGAACGTCGTGAGTTGGTAGCACGGCCTTGAGGTCTTCGTGGAACGCGGGAATCCACTCACCGCTACCGATGTAGAGCACGAACTCACGCATGCCGCCAGTCGTGATCACTCCGACCAACACGGCCTTGTCCCCGGCGCGATCCGTGACGGCGTCCTCGAAGGCCACGAGTTGCGCCAGTTCGTCGCTGGCCGGCATGCCCTCCGGGTCGGGTCCAAGAAACGGCACGGCTATGCCGATCCGAATCGTGTATCGAGGGCTACCGACGAGACCGCGCGCTCCCGTTCTGAAACTGGTGATCAGTCGGTTGTCGCCGTGCTTCCCCTCAGACACCTGCCACTCGTCCGTTAGGGGAGCATCCGACTCCTCCGGCTTGTCCCGTCTGAATAGGCGCATGTTGAACCCCTCCTTGTTCTTCTCGGATCGTACTCGCGCCTCGACCGGGGCTTCGGGGTGATCAGCGCATCGGCGGCTGGCATTGTTCTCGTGGGCTTCGACCATGCTTCCACGCTACGGCCGCCGGCCTTTCGGCACATGACCCGTTCGGGTCAAAGGTGGAAGCGTCCATAGGCAACAATAGGCAGGTTTCCGGCGGGTCGGACGGGGACGCGGTTCGAGACAGGGCCGACTCGAAACAGTGGCGGACGCTGAAACCTTTGTGGCGGTCCGTGTCTCAGGGTGTCAGGAATGCCGGCGATCACGCCGGGCCGAAACCCGGAGACCCACACCTCATGACCACCAGCGCCCGCCTCGTCCGCAGCCTTTCTGCCGCCACGGTCGCGCTCTTCGTCGTCAGCGGCGCCGTTCTCGGCGCGACGGCCATCAACCAGGGCGCGCCCCGGGCGGTCGACCAGAAACTGACGAATCACGAAGCCTCCGCCACCCCAGGAGCGACAGCGGACCCGACCGCCATGGCGGGATCGACCGCTGAGCCGACGCCATCGGCCGACGACAACGACAACGATGCCGCGGCCGATCCGACCGCTGAGCCGACGGCAACGGCCGACGAGAACGGCAACGGTGCCGACGCTCAGCCGAGCGCGACCGCGACCGCAAAGCCCAACGGGACCGCCGAGCCCAACGCGACCGCCGAGCCCACCGCGACCGCCGAGCCCACCGCGACCGTGGGCGACGATGGCGGCCAGTCCGGCCACCACGAGTCGGACGACTCGGGCAGCGGCGCCGATGACTCGGGCCACAACTCTGGCCCCAGCGGCTCCGACGACTCGGGCAACAACTCTGGCCCCAGCGGCGGCGACTCCGGCCTCGACGGCAGTGACCACGACTGATCGCCGTCCTGCAGATTCGAACCCGACGGCGGACCATGGACGAGCGGCCCCGAACGCCGTCCATGCTCCCGCCGCTTCCCAGGGGTCGTCAGCTGTTCTCCTCCCGCCCAACGACGTCCGCGCCGCCCGAGGTCCTCGATGAACGCGCAGCCGTCGACGCCGTCCTGGCCGGCGAGCGCGATGCGTTCCGGGTCCTCGTCGACCGCGAATCCGCGGCGGTCGTTCGCGCCTGTCAGCGTGTCCTCGGCGATCTCCACGAGGCCGAGGATGCCGCGCAAGAGGCCTTCGTGACAGCGTTCCGCAGCCTCGCCGGCTGGCGCGGGGAGGGCCCGTTCGGCGCCTGGATCACCCGGATCGCGCTCCGGATCGCAATCCGTCGGGCGAAGGCTCGTCGCGACGTCACCTGGATCGACCCGACCGATCCGTCGCGCGGCATCGATCTCCCGGGCGGTCCGGACCCCGCGATCGCATCGCTCCGAGCGGAACGAGCGGCCGGTATCCGATCCGCCGTCGCGCGACTCGACGAGCCGTATCGGGAGGTGGTTGCCCTCCGCTTCTTCGGCGAGCTGAGCCTCGACGAGATCGCGGTCCAGACGGGGCGCCCGCTCGGCACCGTCAAGACCCATCTCCGGCGCGGCCTCATGCGCCTCCGCGGCGCTGTCGATGGGGCAACCTCGTGAGCCGCGAGATGCCCTTCCACCCGGCGGACGAGGAGCGCCTGGCGTCCGAGATGGAGCGCGAGCTCGAGGCACTGGCGATGACGACCGGGATCCAGCCAGGCGACGACTTCGGCGACCGGGTCATGGCGGCGATCGCCGGCGAGCCGCTTCCTCAGCCGGTCCGAGCCTTCGGGATCGCGCTCGCCGCTGGTCGCCTTCGCGCCGCCGCGGCGGCCGTCGGGGATGCTCGGCGCGTGATCATGCGAGGAGCGGCGCCGCTGGGTGTCCGCGCCCAGGCGCTCGCACTCGTCCTGGTCGTCGCAGTCGGGACGCTCGGGATCGCAGGAGGAGCCGCGGTCGGCGCGCTCGGTCTGCTGGGTCAGAGCCCGGCGCCGAGTCCCAGCCCAAGCCAGGGACTGCCGTCGCCGAGCCTTGGCCCGAGCCCGAGCCCGTCGCCGAGCCCGATTGTCCCCTCGACGTCGCCCTCGCCGAGGGTGGGCCCGTCGGCGCAGCCAACCGAGGCAGCCACTCCCACAGGGACGGAGACGGATGATCCGTCGCCGACCGGCTCTGACGACAACGGTGGAAATTCGGGGCGGGGCTCGGGTTCCGGCTCTGGGTCAGGCTCCGGTTCGGGGAGCGGCTCGGGCAGGACGGTGCAGCCCACCGGCACCCACGACAACAGCGGCAGCGGCGGCTAGCCCCGGTCGCCGGATCGCGCGGCGCCGCCCTGCCGAGTCGACCTTACTGGACCAGGCCGATTGCGCCGAGCTTGATCGCGTTGTTCGGGTCGTAGGTGACCGACACGTTGCCGTTCCCGCCCATTTCGAACTGGTCGCAGATCACCTGGGCGTCGAGGACCTCGGTTCCGCCCTTGCCCGTGTACACGAAGATCGCTTTGGGAACGTAAATCGTTCCCGACAGGATCATCGTCGATGAGCCCGAGATCTTCAGGGCCGGCTGGGCTGTCGCCTTGCGGTCCTGCCACAGCAACATTCCCTTGTATGGTGCACTTCCGTAGCCCTTCAACTGAACGTTCTGAGTGTTCTGGAAGTCGATCGCCTTGGTATCGCCCCCACAGCCAATGCACTCGGTGTTGTAGATCAGGGCGCCGCCACCGAATGTCGTCGGAAGCGGATTGAGGAGCGTGGCGGCGTCCACTGTGCGGACAGTTGGCTGGCCGGCAACCTCGAATCCGCCGCCGGCCATGTAGTAGATGCCTGGCGCCATGTAGACAGTCAGTGCGCCGCTCGTCTGGGTGATCTTCAGGCCTCCGTAATAGACACCCGGATAGATCCACATGACCTTGCCGCGGCTCCCGAACGCGATCGTGCAACCACGCGGAGTTGTAGCCGTGGACGGCGAGGTGGAGCCGGGACAGCCGCGGTCTGGCCGATTCGATCCGAGATCGGGGCCTGTCACGAGCATTGGCGCCGGCGGTGACGGGACCGCGGCACTGCCGATCACTGGACCGGCGAGACCAGCCAAGGGGTCGGCAACCACCGCCGCCGGCGTCTCCCTCGACCCACACGCCAACGCCCCGGTCCCGGCCGAGATCGAACCGGCCGTGGCGCAATTGCCATTGACAACCATCGACGCGCCCGTCCCGTCCACGGTGAGTGCGCCGTTCGGCCCGTCGCAGTCCGAGTTCACCATGAGATCGCCGGCGACGGTCAGCGTGCCGTTGCCGTGTGCCCAGCCGGACTTGCACCCCGTCGGATTGAGAGCAAGGATCGAGTAGGGAAAGGGATAGTCCCTGTTGTTTGAAGCGACGGCCGACGCGCCGATCTGGAAGCTGGTGATCCCGACGACGCCCGCGAAGTAGGAGCCTCGGTTGGAACTGATCGCGACCTGGATCTTCCCGACGTGGCCGGCAAAATCACCGCTGGTCGGTGGGATGTTGATCGCGACCTGGCTTGCCGGATAGCCGTGCGTGTTGGCCAGCGCCATCGCCGCGCTGGCAGCCTCTGTGCAGTTCGTCATGTTCGAGCGCGTCTTGCATGGGGCGGTGGTCAACCAGCGGGCCCCGGCCAACGCTGACGCATCCGCGGCATCTTGCTGCTTGCGTCGCTCGAACAAGTTCTGGCCCACATCGAAGACGAGGGCCGCGACGGCGAGGATGCCGATGGAGCCGAAGGCGAAGATGACGAGGACCTGGCCGCGTGCGGTGGATCGCCCCCGACGGCGTGGGCCGCCGAAGAACGCCCGGATGCGATCAATTGTTGATGACAAGCGTCGACCCTCCGGTCATGGTGAACGTGGGAAGGGGAACTACGCCTGCGATCATCGGCTGGAAGGTGTACGTCACATTGACCTTGACCGTCTGGTTGCGGCCGTTGTCGCCATCGCCGTGCGTGCCGGGACAGTCGGCAATGTCGCCATCGTTGGCGCACCATCGGACCTGGACCTGGAAGGCGTTGGCGGCTGAATCGATGATCGCGATGGCCGCCGCCTTCGTCGCGGCAACGACCTTGTCGCCGTTCGGGTCGCACACGATCGCTTTGGCGTAGGCCGGCGTGGCCGGGAAGGGGCCAGACGAGCAGTTCCTTTCATGTCCCGGACCGCCATGGACGATCGCGTAGCGGGCACCTTCGCGGGCGGCGTTGTTGAGCATCTGGATGTAGTAGACGGCACGCCCGAACTCGATGATCGAGAACAGCAGGAGAAAGAACAACGGGGCGATCAGGGCGAATTCGACCATCGCCTGACCAACGGACCAGGGTCGCCGTCGGGCGCTGCCGCGCACTGGTTCCCGCGCGTGGTCCACCGGTCGACCGTGCGTCATCACGAGCCCGTCAGGTCGGAGATCGCGAACCAGCTCTCGCGGACGAGTGTCAGTGAGCCCGGGATTGGCGGCACGGCGATGAGCGGTCGGAAGACGTAGGTCACGGTGACGTGGATCCGACATGGGGGCACGAGGCCCGTCAGTGTCGAGCAGTCGACGGTCGGCGGATTGCCGTCTGGGCCCTCGAGACGCCACGTCATCGCGGGGTTGCCAGAGCAGGTGCCGGCGGTGTTCTCGAAGTCGGTCTGGCCGATCATCGACGTGCATGCCCGCTGGCGCATCTCAGTTTCGTTCGCGGTCCACGGCGACTGCGCGCTCGACCACGCGCCCGAACCGAGGAAGGCGCCGTAGTCCGCCGCCTCGCGGGCGGCCGACTCGGTCGCGACCGCGGCATTGAAGAGCCGCCCGAAGTCGCCGACCGCAATGGCCAGGATGAACATCAGCGGCACGATCAGGGCGAACTCGGTCAGTCCCTGCCCGCGCTCACCGGCCGCGCGATGGCGACGCCGCCGAGACGCGCCAAGGATCGACCCGGGGCCTGACTGCGCGCGCGCTCGAAAACTGAACATTCGATGTCCTTGATCTGGGGGTATCCGTGACGCCACCAGCATCACGAACGCCCGGTGCGCCTCGCCCCCGCCTGTTCGTCCGGTCGGGATGGCCAGGAAGTACCGGTGCGCCGCACCACCCGGTCCTGCTTCCGCCCCACGGAAAAGCCCCGACCTTGGTCGAGGCTCAGGCTCCTCGGGAACAGCTGACGATCAGCGGGAGGTCGGGAGGGCTCGGGCGGGCTGGTCGGAGACGACGCTGCGCCTGGTGGGGCGGGCGAAGTACACCCCGAGCGGATCGAGGGCGACGAACGCAGCAACGACCGTGGCGAGCAGCGGGCCGACGATGCGCGGAACACCGGCAACCGACCAGACGATCTCGTAGCCGACCCACACGGCGGCGAACCAGAGGATGGCGGCCATCAGTCGATTGGACATGCCCGGAGTGTCGGTCGCTCCGGGCGCGGGAGTCTATAGCCCGATCGTCAGGCGTGAATCAGCGGACGAGGCCCTTCTGCTCAAACTGGTAAAGCTCGCGCGGATCGTACGGCATGGTCAGCGTTGCGCCGCCGGACATCGTCCAGTGGTTCGAGATGACCTGGACCGACGCGACGCCGGACCCGGTGGCCCCTCCGTTGATCTCCACCGTTGCCTTGGGCGCGTAGATCGTGCCCGCGATCAGGACGTTCCCGTTTCCGCCCAGCGTGACGGGCGAGTCGGGGCGGCAACCCTTGCCGTCCTGCCACAACAGAATGCCTCGATATGGTCCGGTCGCCAGTGCTCTCGCTCTGAACGTGGAGTTGGCGCTGAAGCTCAGGGGGCCCTGTGCCTGCGCCTGGTTCTGGGAGCCACAGGTCGAGGCGGGATTGTCGGTGCTAAAGATCATGATTCGGGCGTCGACCGTGGGGTCGCCGGTCACGGCATCGAGCTCGCCGCTTGTGCCGGACAGGCTGATCCCCCCACCTGCGATGTAGTAGATCCCGGGCCGAAGCTGGACCTCCGAGCGGTTCGAGATCGTCCAGCCGCCGTAGTACACCCCGGGATCCAGCACCGTGATCCCGCCTGGGAAGTTGCATCCCGTGCTGTTCGGCCCAGTCGGTGTGAGCACGGGCCCGGTCGGTGAACAGCGTCCCGCTGGCTGGTCGGCGAGTCGCGGTGACGGCAGGTCGCCTAGGGGATCCCCGATCTGGACGGCGCCCTCGTCGAGGATCGGGGAGGTGAAGTCATTGTTGGTCGTTTTGGAGCATGTGCCCGAGACGAAGACACCCGGGGCGTACAGGTTCGCCCCGTTGCTGTTGATGGTCAGCGCCGATTGGCCACCCTCACTTGACCCGGAGCCACATGCGTCGTTGATATTGACGGGATTGCCGCAGGTCGAGTTGACGTGCACGTAGCCCCCCACGAAAGGGAGCCCCGTCGACGGGTCGATGGCCGGCTGGATCGTCACCCTGGTGCCCGTCCCGGTGATCTTCCCGGACGAGTTCCCGGTGCTGCAACCACCTCGATCGAGGGCGATCAGTGAATTGCTGTTGGAGTTGCCGTCATTGAACGCGGCGACGGCCGAGCTAGTGACTCGGATCTCGGTAAGGCCCATCACCCGGGCGAGCACTGATCCATTCCGGCGCGAGATCACGACCTCGACGAAGCCGGGCCGGCCCGCGAAGTTGCCCGCGTTCGCGCTTGGTGGGAAGTGGACGTCCAGGGTCGTGCCGTCCGGATCGTTAGCCGCGATGCAGGCAGTGTCATCAGCGGCCGAGCGAAACAGCCCGTTCTGCCGAGCGATCCCACAGGCGGCTTTGCGCATGCTGGCCTGATCGGCCGCCGGAATGAAGCGGGCCGCGGCGATTGCCCCGGGATCGGCGATGTTCTGTTCCATGCGCCGGGTCATGAAGGCAAAGCCGAGGTCGATGACCAAGGCGCCCACGCCCATGAGCAGGACCAGCCCGCCCGCGAAGATGACGAGGATCTGGCCCCGTGGTCGGCCGGCTGGAATACGGGCGGACACTTACTGCCCCTCCTGACGCTGCATCGCTTCGGTGATGACGGCTCGCATGGTGATGGTGGTCGGAACGAAGAGGAACCCCGAGAGCGGCGGCGACCAGATGTAACAGAGGTATACAGTCACGGTCGTCGGATAGGCGATCCCGTTAGCGAAGGCGAGCGCACTGGCTTTGTCGTCCCCGTCGGCCCTGTTGCGCGTGCTGCCCGGTACCGTTGGCGGTGGTGGGCACGAGATTGCTTCCGGATTGGTGCGCGGGTTGATTCCGCCAATCGTGCACTCGGTGAACGAGTTGGGCGCGACCGGAGCGGCGTCCGCGTTGCTCGAGGCATCGGTGTACCCGGACCAGCAGGCGCTGACGCCAACCTGACTCGCTCGAAGGCCCCAGACGCGCGACCGTGCGACGCCCGTCATGGACGGCCAGCTTGACTCGGGAGGATCGCATCGGAACGGGGGCCCTCCGAGGGTATAGATCGGGTCCAGCCGCGAGACGGTTGGGCAGACAGAGCCCGTGCTGTGAACCGCCGCGAAGCGCGCCGTCTCCCGAGCGGCGTTCTCCAGCTGTTGGTTGTTGAAGACGTACAGGCCGACGACGATGATCGACATCAGGAGCAGAAAGAAGATCGGAAACACCAGGGCGAACTCGGCCAGTGCCTGGCCGCGGCTTCGGCCGGCTCGGTGGACCTCGATCATCCGCATTCCGCCGTACCCAGCGCGAAGTAGCACGGGATCACGAACGTTCTCGTTCGCTGAAGCCAGAACTCTCCAAACGACAGGAACGGCGACTGCAGGATCGCCGTGAACCTGTAGCAGACGCGAACCTCGACCCAGCGCGGCGTGCCGCTTCCGGCATGAGTATTCACCGGCGGTGTCGCCATCGTGTCGCAGCCAGCCGGGATGGCGGCACCAAACGCCTCCCTACCGCATTCTGTGTCCTGCGAGTCATGGACACAGATCTGAATCAGCGGCATTCCCGGACAGGTCCGCGTCACGCCATCGAACTGTGCGTTCGCCAACTCACTCGTCTCGACGCAGACCACTTGCGCAATGCGCTGATGAAGTGGCGCGTAGTAGGCGGCTGTGCCCATCGGCGCGGGAAGGTCCAGAGCGGCGGGCGGGTTGCCAAGGTATTCATTTGATCCGATCTCGGCCGCATCGCGGGCAGATGCTTCGATGGCGATCCCGGTCGCGAAGATCCGTCCAAAGTCCGCGATGAGCACCAGGAGCATGATCAGAATTGGCATGATCAGGGCAAACTCAAGCATCGACTGCCCACGCTGCCGGCCGCGTGATCCAGCACGGTCAGGAGCGGCACGAGGGCGGCGACGAGTGAGGGTGCGCACGCTCGGTCTAGTACTCATGGGCAGTCTGTGGGGTCCCCCGGCCGCCGATCGTACTACCGCATCCTTGCCGTGAACCTTGCCGCTGAACGATCCGGTGACCGGTTGCAACACTGCTAGGCTCAGTCGGTGATCGTCGTCGTTGGGAGCCCTGTTGCGCAGCCGGAGGCTAGGGGAATTGGCGCTGGCGGCTTGTCCACCTCGGTCGCCCAAGCGGCGGTCAGGCTCGGGTCGGCGGTGCAGCTGGTCGGGCGGGTTGGCGAGGACGCCGCCGGTGACGCGATCCTCCTGGCCCTTGCGGCCGCCGGCGTGGATCACGTCGCGGTCCTCCGTGAGCCGGGCCGGCCGACGCCGACCGCGCCGCCCAGCGCAGCTCCGACCGATCCCGACGAGGCGGATCTCGGCGAGGCGATGCTCGAGGACATCGACGACGCCCTCGACGGGCGTCCAGACGATGACGCCGGCCCAGTTGACGGCGCGGGTCCAGCGGGTCTGACCATGGACGCCGGCGATCTCGAGCTCGCCCTCCGCTACTTGCCCGACTATCGGGTCGTCGTGCTCGCTTCGGACCTCGAGGCGGCCGCCCGCGCAACCGTTATCGCCGCCGCCGGTTGGGCGGGCGCTCATCTCGTCGCCCTGATGGCGCCAGGCTCGACGACGAACGACCTGCCGCCGGACGCGACAGTTCTCGAGCGGCCTGCGGCCGACCCCGACGGCGCGTTCGCGCGGGTCGTGGCGGCCTACGCGGTCGCCCTGGACCAGGGCCGGGAGCCGGGCGCTGCATTCGACGAGGCATCGGGCAGCGGCGGCTGGTCGGCCGTCCCCGGCTGACTCGCGATCGCCGGCGCCGGCGCCGCAGTACCGGGCCTCATCGAGGCGACGCTCAGTCGAACAGGCCCGCCGGCGCCCGGTCGGCGGCCAAGGCCGCGATCGCTGCCTCGTCGAGCGGCTCGATCAAGGCCGGTCCGTCGTTCCGGACGTTGTTCACGAGTGAGCTGACTGCCTGGATCCGGAGCTCGACGTCGTCCGTCGGCTCGAACAGGCCCTGGAGCTCGGATGGATCATCCAGCTCGGGATCGAGCCACATCTCCCAGGCATCGTCGGGCACGATCACCGGCATCCGGTCGTGGAGCCCGGCCATCTGGTCGTTCGGACCGGACGTGATGATCGTGAACGTCCGGAGGACCCGATCGGCGGCCGGGTCACGCCAGCCCGACCACAGCCCGGCCAGCGCCAGCGGCCGCCCGTCGGCCCGGCCGATCGTGAAGGGCTGACGGCGCGTCCCCTCGCGATGCCACTCGTAGAACGCATCCACGGGGACGAGGCAGCGCTTCCGGCGGAACAAATCGCGGAACGCCGGACTGCCGGTCAAGGTCTCCGAACGGGCGTTGAACATCCGCGAGCCGACCTTTGCGGCGTCGGCCCAATGCGGGATGAGGCCCCAGCGGTAGGCGGTGATGGCGCGCCGATCCTGGCGCTGGACGACGACGAGCGCCTCGTCGGTGGGGGCGACGTTGTAGCGGGCGCCGAGCTCGTCGGCCAGTGGTTCGGCGGCGAAGATCTCGGCCAGCTCGGAGGCCGGACGCTGCTGGCTGAAGCGACCGCACATCCGGGCAAGTCTATGGGTCGGTGCGGTATCGTCGCCGGGATGACTCAGCCGACCGAGCCGCCGCCCGGCGTCAACCCTGCGCCGGACCCGGCGACGCCGATCGATCGGCACGCCAGCGGTCCGCTGACCCGCGAAGCCGCGACCACGCTCCTGGTTCAGGGCGCCGCCTTGCTCGAGACCGGCGACTACGGCGAGGCGCTCGGCACCTACCAACGAGTCGTCGGGTTCGACGATCCGGAGGTCACCGCGGCCGGTCTCCTCGGGATGGCCCAGGCGCGCTACCGGATGGACGACGAGGAATCGGCGATCCGGACGTGGGAGGCGATCCTCGAGCTGCCCGAGACATCGGCGACGTATCACGCCTGGCGGAACGTGGCGGCCGCGCGAGTCCGCGACGGCGACCTGAACGGCGCGATCGGCGCCTATCGCGAAGCCGACCGGCGCGCGCCCGACAGCGACAAGGCCGAGATATCCAACCGCCTCGGCTGGCTGGCAAAGGAGACCGGCAATGTCCGGGCGTCGCGGCGCTATTTCGCCCGCGGCCGGGGGAGCGTGGTCCCGTACGCCTCGTACGCGATCCTCGGCCTGACGATCGCGGTGTCGTTGACGGCCATGTTCGCCCAGGACGGTGGGGCGATCTACAAGGCCATTCAGCTCGACAAAGTGAAGGTCGCGGCCGGCGAGGTCTGGCGGCTGTGGACGGTCACCCTGCTCCACGATAAGGCGAACGTCCTCCACCTCCTCTTCAACATGTACGGCCTGTATCTCGCTGGGCCGATCGTGGAGCGCCTGTATGGGTCCACCCGCACCGTCGTCTTCTACCTCGTCTGCGCGCTCGGTGGCTCGCTCGGCAGCTTCGCGTTCGGCGACGCCCGCTTCGGCGTCGGCGCGTCCGGCGCGATCTTCGGGTTGTTCGGCATCCTTCTGATCGCGACTCGAACGCACAACCCCGCCCTCGATCGCGCATCCCGGAACTTCGTCGCCCAGCTCGGGACCCTGCTGATGATCAACGTCATCTTCGGGATCATCGCGTCGGGCTATATCGACAACTTCGCCCACGCCGGAGGGTTCATCGCGGGCGCTCTGATCGGGATCGCCTTCGTGCCGGGCAAGGTCGCGACGATCCGCTCGATGTGGCAGCCGGGGTCGGGCGGGACCGTAGCGGCCGGCTTCATCGGGAGCTCGATCGGACGGCTGGCGGCGATGCCTCTCCTGGCCGGCCTCATGGCCGTTGCCGCCGTCATCGGGCTCGGCCGCTGGGTTTGAGGGTCAGCCCGCGGGCCAGCGCTCGTGGAGGACGACCACGTCACGTGGCAGACGCGCCTCGCCGGGCGCCGACTTCGAGGCCAGAGCCGCAGCCGTCGGGCGTCCGAGCTGGACGACCGTCCGGACCATCCGGTCGCCGGGCAGGCCCAGGATCTCCCGGGCCGCCGGCCGGACATCCTCGCGGATCCAGCTGATCCCGGCCCCGACGTCGAGCATCCGGGCTCCGATCAGGATCCGTTCGGCGACCCGGCCGTCGTCGTAGGCGTCGGAGACGGCACGGGCCGGGTCGGACGACAGGACGATCGCGATCGCGGCGGTGGCGGTCGCCAGGCCGCGGGTCTGGGGCAGGCCAGCAGCGTGGAGGGCACGGAGCGTCGCCGGCTCGGTGATGACGATGAACCGCCACGGCTGAGTGTTGCGGCTGCTCCCCGTCCAGCGGGCGACATCGGCGAGGGCGTCGAGGACCGCCGGGTCGAGAGGGGTGCGCTCGAACTCGCGGACCTGGCGAGTCCGACGGAGCGGGCGGAGCGGGTCGTCGGGATTGGCGGGCATGGGCACTCCTCGGTTATGTCGTCGACGGGATCATCCGCCGACGCTGGAATCCGCGCCGGAACGGTCGGTCGGATAGGATCGGGCACCCCGACGGAGATCTCGTGTTCTCGACCCTGCTCGGTCCTCTCCCGGTGGATCCGGAGCGACCGCCGACTACAGACGACGAGGTGGCCACGCGGCGCGACGCGGTCGCGGCGCTTGGCGCGATCGGTCTCGAACTGGTCAGCGACGGCCTGGAGGCTGTCGGAGCCGAAGCCGATGCCGGCGCTGTCGCGGCGGGTTGGATGGCCCTTGCCGACGGGGGCACCGTCCCGGTCAAGCAGGTCCTCCTCGGACCCTACTCGGGCGCTCGACGCGCCGGGTTGGATGCCGCGGACGGAGCGGCCGCCGCCGCCGATGCCCTGCGGGAGACGATCCTCGCTCTCGCGGCCGCCGGATGTCCGTTCGTCGAGATCGCCGAGCCCGATTCGCTCTCAATCGCAACCGATCCCCGCGAGCGCGACGTGTTCTTGGACGCTCATCGGCGGCTGCTCGATGGGACAGAGGGGACGCACCTCTCGCTTGCCCTGACGGGCGGCAACCTCGACACGGCCGGGCCTGCGACGTTCTTCGACCTCGCCTACGCCAGCTACGCCTTCGACCTGATCGCCGGCCCCGACAACTGGCGCCTGATTGCGGCCGCGCCCGCCGACCGCGGGATCATCTGCGGCGCGCTCGACCCTCGCCCGGGCGGCGACGAGTCGCCCGAGCTCCTCGTCTGGGCTGCCCACTACGCGGCGTCGACCAGCGCCCGTGGTCTGGCCCGGGTCGGTCTGGCGAACGCCTCGTCGCTGGCGGCGTTGTCGCGTGACGAGGCGCTCGGGAAGCTCCGGATCGTCGCGGACGCGGCCAGGATCGCGGCCGTCGACGTGGCCGACGAGATGGCCGGTCTCCTCGACCCGCGCGCCATCGGCCGCCGGCCGACTTCGCGCGGCCGGTTCGCGCCAGAGCGCCATCGGCGATCGTGATGGACCCATCTGCAGCTCCCGCGGCGGACGTGGCGGGTCTCCCGGCTGTCGCCACGCCGCCGCCGCTCTTGCCGCGACGATCCGCGGTCTGGAACCTGATCTGGCGCATCCTCTATCGCCTGATCCGCCTGCTCGATCCGCTCCTCCGATCGTGGCTCGCGAACGGCCTACCCGGGCTCGAGGGCGTCGTGGAACTGCGATTTTTGGGGCGCCGGACCGGCCGGTCGCGCCGGGTCCTCGCCACGTTGCTGAGCCACGAAGGCCGCTGGTACGTGGGGCATCCGAACGGGACCACGAGCTGGCAACGCAACATCGAAGCGGCCGGCTGGGTCGACGTCGAGCCGTCCGGTGCGGACGGCCCTCGGTTCGCCGTGACCCGGCTCGAGCCCGGACCTGAGCGCGACGCGGTCATCCGGGTGGCCGCGGTCCAGCAGTTCTTCCCGGCCAACGTCGTCTACCGCGCCTCGCAACGCCACATTGCGGCGGCCGGCGTCTACCATCGGCTCGAGCCCCACCTCGCCGAGCAACGTCCCGCGGCGCCCACGCTCAACTCAGAAGGAGCCCGATGAGCGGGTTCTGGCACGGACGCTACGGCAACGTTTGCACATCGGTCCAGACAGAGATAACGCCACCGAGCCCGTAGGCCGAAGGCGCCGTGCCCCGAGCCCACGCGCCGGCCTGTCCGTAAGTGGCATGATCTGCAAATTGCGGAAGGGTGGCTAAGGGGGAGCCCTTCGACGGCGCGGCGTCCCCACGTTTGGTCGCCCGACTCGTGCCGGTGTCATTGGCGACCAACTTCCGCACTGGAGGACGGCACGTGGCGAAGTTCATGGATGTTCACGAGGGCATGGTTGGCATCACGCCCGAAGCGCTGAAAGCCGCGCACGCAGGCGACCTGGCCCTGCAGGGCGAGGAGGGTGTCAGCTTCGACCACGCGTGGGCGGACCCGGTCAGCGGGAAAGTGTTCTGCATCTCGACCGGCCCCAGCGCGGAGGCAATTCAGCGGGTCCATACTCGAAACGGCATCCCACCAACGGAGATCCACGAGATCACGATGGAGGTCTAACGGCCCGCCGTCGCCGCCGGTCTCGCCTCGAGGACGTAGCCGGAACGCGGAGCGGGATGACGGCCCGTCATGACGCAGGTTTGGCGTGGTGCCACCTTCCGCTCCTGTCGTGGTGCCCCACGACGCCAAGGCGCATGGCTACATTCCCTGGGGGGAAGGCCATGCGCCTATTCATGAGCTTGGCAAGCGGCCCGCCGTCGCCGCCGGTCTAGCCTCGAGGACACCGGCGCCGACGGCGGGGCAGCGGCGTGTGCCACCCCGCGGATGGATCGTCGATGCCTTACGGCTTGGGCTTTTTCGAACTCCCAGGACGCGGCGTGGGTGTCACGGTCGGCGCCGGAACCTCCGTGGGTGTAACGGTCGGCTGTGGTGTCGGAGCCGGCGTCGGAGCGAGCGTCGGCAGAGGGGTGGGTACGCCAGTCGACGTGGGTGCGACCGTTCTGATGGTAGATCCCATCGCGTCCCGCGTCGTGGGTGCGCAGCCTCGCGACGCCGGAAGCATCGCCCATGCATCGCGGTGGCCCGCCGGTCTCTGCCGCTCCTCTGGCCGGTGGCGAGACCGGGACCGAGGTCCACACGCGGAGCCGGCGGACCGGGTGAAACCTTAGCGCCGGACTGGAGTTAGTTGGACTGCTTTGTGACCTGACCGGCCGCAATCTTCCAGCCGCCCGTCCCTTGGACGACCATCAGGATGACCGCTCGATCGACGCCGGGAATAGCATTGCCGAGCTCGTCTAGGAATCCGGAGTGGAACAGAAGGACGGAGACGTCGGGACGCACCGCATGGACTTCGACGTCGCTCGAAACAACGGTGGTCTTCGCAGCCCAACTCTCGTGGATGTCCTTGAAGTCCTGGACGATCGCCGCTCGGCCGGTGACCCTGGACTCCGCAACGGGAATCCAAACCGCGGCGTCCGTGAACAAACGGTCGTAGGCGGCCATGTCGTGCGTATTCCACGCATTGGTAAAATCGTCGACGACGGTTTGTGGGCCGGCGCTGTTGACGGTCGCGTTCCGGGTCATGGGCAGTCCTTCCGAAGGGCGGCCTCAGAATCTAATGGAAGTCGCGCGCACAACGCCACTTCGGATGTCACTCCGACAACAGCGGTGTCAATGCCGCCCGAGACGGTGGGTCAGCTTCAGCCGGAGAGCCATCGTCGGAACAACCGCATCAGCGCTGGCAGGACGACCCACGTCAGCGCGATGATCATGAGCACGCTGACGGCAAAAGTGCGAGCGACGAGCGGCCAGCGCTCCATCACCGGGCCGAGAATGGAGAGGATCAGTGTCAGCAGGGGAAAAACGCCGAGCCAGGTCACGAAGGCCTGCTTGTACCGCGGCGCTCGCTTTGCCGACGCTTGGGACAACCTGATCTCCCTCGGGGAACCAAGACTCTCCCGGATCGTGCATCGCGCCGGCTCGATCGGTCAAGACGGCTGTATTTTCAGACGGACCGACTCACCCGACGTACCATCCGCTCCAACGGTCGCAGCCTCCGGGCTCGACCTCCCGAACGGAGGGTCGCTATGGCCCGCCGCCCATCCGCCGCCGCTCTCAGAGATGCTCGCCGCGCAGCGACCGTACAATGGCTCGTCAGCGCCGGCGAGCTCCGGGACCGGGCGGAGCGCCGACTCGCGTCATGGGAAGGCGAGCCGCGTGTCGGAGGGCGAGCGTCCCTCTAAAAAGCCGATGGCTTCCGCCATGCTCATCGAGCGGCCTGCGCGTCGTCGACCATGGCGCTGATGCGGCCGGCGTCGTCGCACAGGACCCGGCGCACCCGACGTTATCCGGCCTGCTGCACCGCTCTCGGTCGCCTAGGCGTAGATTGCTGACACCGTGCCGCGTTCGACATTGTCCAGGAGCGTAAGGAACGCCTCGCGCCGGTCCGTCTTGTCGGTCGCGGCAGATCGGCCCCAATCGGCGTCAATCACCCGCAGGCGGGGCGCATCCGACCCAGCCAGGTCGCGTACCTTGTCGGTCTGAAACTCGCGAGAGGTCGCCGGGATCGGACCGCGACCTGGCAGAGCGTCGGATGTAGCGACCGGCTCGGCGTTCACCATCATGGGAGTTACTCCGCTGTGAAAACTAGGTTCTGGCACGGATTCGCCGACATGCACGCCACTGCCGACAACGAGGTCGTCATCCGGTCGGGAGAGGGCGTCTGGCTCGAGGATACGGCCGGCAACCGCTACCTCGATGCGACTGCGGCCCTCTGGTACTGCAACGTCGGCTATGGCCGTCGGTCGATCGCCGAGGCGGTCGCCGACCAGCTCGTCCGCCTCCCCGCGTACTCGTCGTTCGGGTCGTACACGTCCGAGCCGACCGTCGCGCTGGCCGAGCGGCTGGCCGACCTCAGCCCCATTCCGAACGCGGTCGTCTTCCTCGGATCAGGCGGCTCGGACGCCGTCGACACGGCCGCCAAGCTCGTCCGGCGCTACTGGGACGTCATGGGCAAGCCAGAGAAGCGCGTCATCGTGTCGCGCGAGTTCGGCTACCACGGGATGCACGGCTGGGGGACGTCGCTGGTCGGGATCGGGCCGATGAAGACCGGCTACGGCGGTAATTTCATCGACGAGGTCGTGAACGTCGGGGCGAGGGACACCGAGACGCTTGGCGCGCTGTTCGCCGAGCGCGGCCACGAGATCGCGGCATTCATCGGCGAGCCGGTGATCGGCGCCGGCGGGGTCGTTCCGCCCGAAGGTCATTACTGGCCGGAGATCAACCGCCTCTGCCGGGAGCACGACATCCTGCTCATCGCGGACGAGGTGATCACCGGATTCGGGCGGACCGGGCATCTGTGGGGGACCCAGCGCTACGGGATCACGCCGGACCTGATCACGTTTGCCAAGGGGGTCTCGTCGGGCTACGTCCCGCTCGGCGGGGTGCTGGTCGGCGACCGGGTCCGGGCCCCGTTCTGGGACGACGACGTTCCGGGCGCGGTGTTCCGCCACGGTTATACCTACTCCGGCCACGCCGGCGCGGCGGCCGCGGCGATGGCCAACCTCGACATCCTGGAGGAGGAGGGACTCGTGGCGCGCGTGGCCTTGCTGGAGCCGGTGCTGGAGCGGGCGGTTCGCCGGCTCGAGACGGCGCCGGGGATCGGCGAGGTCCGGACGGTCGGGCTGACGGCGGCAATCGCGTTCCGGCCCGAGCTTCTCGCAGCGGATCCCGGGCTGCCCGAGCGGGTCGTCTCGGCGGCGCTCCGCCACGGCGTCGCGACGCGCGTCCTGCGCGGCCACGCCCTGCAGGTCTCGCCGCCGTTCGTGATCAGCGAGTCGGAGATCACGACCCTGGTCGACGGCCTCGCCGCCGCCCTCGACGAGGTCGCGGGCTAGCCGCTACCGCCGCTTGAGCGCCTCTGCCGCCGCCCCGTAGTCGGCGTACGCTGCCGGACTCCGGCGACCGTCCACCGTCGTCGACCGAAGCCAAGCAGCCCGACGACTCCGCGGATCGATCATGGCAAGACTCGTCCGAGGCGTGCTCATGCCAGATGTGGCGAACCAGGTGGCGAGCTCGCGAGAACGGGTTGGGAATTCCCGTGCGAAAAGCTCGACATTCCTGCTGATCCGGAGGTCGTTCTCGGCGGATGCGAGAACGAGAAGACCTGTCGCAATCGAGCGTGGTCGCCAGCCGAGGCGACGGGCCGCGTCGCCTGCCGAGCGCCCGTACCAGGCCAGGGTTCGTTGGATGCGGCCGACATCGTCGAGCTCTGTCTTGAGCTCGGCGCAGAACAAGGATCGGTCGGCGGCCCGATACGCCAGCAAGTCGATCCATCCCCGGTACCGATCGCGCCCGACCTCAATCTCCAGACGGGTGTCCCAGCCATCGTTCTGCAGGTGCCGCGCGGCGTAGACAACGCAGCGGGCGTGAACGAAGTCGTTCTGTTCGCGCCGACGAACGAGCCCGGGCGTGGCGGCGTCCACGGACACGCGGATCCCCATCAGGCGAAACGCAGCCGATGCAAGACCAACGTCGAGGCTTGAGCTTGCGCCGGTCTCCAGGCGCGAAACCGCAGATTGGGTGACGCCGAGTCGACGAGCAAGCTCCGCTTGTGTCCAGCGCGCAGTGACTCTCGCGGTGCGGATTGCGTTGCCGATCAGGCGTGCCAGATCGTCGTCGGTCGCTCGAAGCGAGAGATACACGAGCGTCGTTGTAGCAGGGGTCGCTCACCAGCCAGTTGTCTGGCCGCTCGCGATGCAGCTCGCGATGCAGCTCGAGCATGGGATTGCCGATCAGTGATCTCGGCCGGAACCGACTTCGGGTGTGGCCAAGCGCGCTGACCCGGAATCTCATTCACATGCTGGATACGCCCACCCCGCGCCGCCGAGGGAGGTCAACCTGCGATCCGTCGCGCCGATGATTGAGGGTGTCAGCGACACGACGGACCCGGATCGCGGGTCGATCCAGCTCGCGCATAGGATTCCCGATCAGTGAGCTCGGCCGGAACCGACTTCGGGTGTGGCCAAGCGCGCTGACCCGGAATCTCATTCACGTGCCGCATGTGCCCTCCGCCCATGCGCGCGCCGCCCGAGCAAAGCTGCGCAATCGTCTTGCAGCCGGTTCGCGACCGGTTCACCATTGACACGTTCCCGGATGCAATCAACAGGGGCCCCGCACTCACCCGCGGGATCAGGCACCCGCCGGCCTCGCCGACGACTTCGGATTCCTGGAAGGAGGCTCCGATCGTGACCGAGCACATTGCGCTCGTCGTCAACGGACAGGCTCGCGAGGGGGACGTCGAGCCGAGACGGATGCTCGTCCAGTACCTCCGCGAGGACCTCGAACTGACCGGCACGCACGTCGGCTGCGACACCAGCCAGTGCGGCGCCTGCACCGTGACCGTCGATGGCAAGGCGATCAAGAGTTGCACGATGCTCGCCGTCCAGGCCGACGGCGCGAACGTGACGACGATCGAGGGGATGCAGGCCGCCGACGGCGCGCTCCACCCGCTCCAGGAAGGGTTCTGGGCGAAGCACGGACTCCAGTGCGGCTTCTGCACGCCGGGCATGATCATGGTCGCGGCCGATCTCCTCGCCCGCAACCCGGACCCCAGCGAGGAGGAGATCCGGCACGCCATCGAGGGCAACATCTGCCGCTGCACGGGCTACCACAACATCGTCGCCGCGATCCGTGAAGCAGCGTCCGTGATGCGCACCGGCGCCGCACCCGCGCCCGTCAACGCCTGACCGACGGCCGAAGGAGACAACGATGGCTACCGACGTCCAGGACGTCCTCGGCACCTCGGTCAAGCGGGTCGAGGATCCGCGCTTCATCACCGGGCAGGGCCGTTATGTCGACGACATCAAGCTCACAGGGATGGCCCATCTCGCCATCCTGCGCAGCCCCTACGCCCACGCCAACATCCGCTCGGTCGACACGTCGAGGGCCAAGGGCATGCCCGGCGTCCTGGCGGTGATCGTCGGCGCCGACATCCCGTACAACCCGCTGCCGATGGTCTGGCCGGCCGGCGGGGCTTCCGGGATCCAGAACAACGTGAGCACGCCCCGAGTGCTCGCGACCGACAGCGTGAAGTGGACCGGCGAGGGAGTGGCCGCAGTCGTGGCCGAGACCCCGGAGCAGGCGGTCGATGCGCTCGAGGCGATCGAAGTCGACTACGAGCCGCTGCCCGCGGTCGTCGACGCCGAGAAGGCTACCCAGCCCGGCGCGGTGCAACTTCACGAGAACGCCCCGAACAATGTCGTCTTCGACTGGTCGGTCGGCGACAAGGACGGCACCGAAAAGGCGCTCGCCGAGGCCGAGGTCGTCGTCCGCGAGCGGCTCGTCAACCACCGCCTGATCCCGAACCCGATGGAGGTTCGCGGCGACATCGGCTGGTACAACCCGGGTACCGACGAGTACACGATCTGGATGTCGAGCCAGACCCCGCACATCCAGCGGCTCCTGGTCGGGATCTTCCTGATGGGCATTCCCGAGCACAAGCTGCGCTGCATCGCCCCCGACGTCGGGGGTGCGTTCGGGACGAAGATCTTCTGCTATGCGGATTACGCGCTCGTCCTGTTCGCCAGCAAGCTGATCGGCGGCGGGCGACCCGTGAAGTGGATCGAGAGCCGGCGGGAGAGCTATGGCTCCACGATCCACGGCCGCGACCACATCACCTACGTCGAGATCGCGGGCAAGCGCGACGGCGAGGTGACCGGTGTCAAGGTCAAGACCTACGCCAACCTCGGCGGCCGCCTCTCGACGATCGGCCCGGGCATCCCCACGACCCTCTACGCCCGGGTGCTGTCAGGTTGCTACAAGATCCCGAACGTCTACGCCGAGGTGACCGGCGTCTACACGAACACCACCTTCGTGGACGCCTACCGCGGCGCCGGCCGGCCCGAGGCGACGTACGTGATCGAGCGGGCGATGGACCTCTTCGCCAACGAGATCGGGATGGACAAGGCCGAGCTCCGGCGCAAGAATTTCATCCCGAAGGACGCCTTCCCATACGACAACCCGTCGGGACTCGGGACCGCGGTCAACGGCGAGAAGATCTATGTCGACTCGGGCGACTACGAGCCGGCCATGGACATGGCTCTCAAGACCGCTGGCTACGCAGACCTCGAAGCCAAGCGGGCCGAGGCGAAGAGCCGCGGCAAGCTCCTCGGGATGGGTCTCTCGACCTATATCGAGGTCTGCGGCGTCGCGCCGTCGAAGTGGATCGGCGCGGTCGGCGAGGGCTGGGGCGCCGCAATGTGGGAGTCGTCCAACATCAAGGTCCACCTGACCGGCAAGATCATCGTGACCATGGGCACCCAGCCTCAGGGCCAGGGCCATGAGACGACGTACGCCCAGATCATCAGCCACGAGCTCGGCGTGCCGATGGACGACATCGTCATCCAGCACTCCGACACCCAGGGCACGCCGTTCGGCTACGGCTCGTACGGCAGTCGGACCTCGTCAGTCGGGAGCACGGCGGCGGTCAAGGCGGCCGACAAGATCCGCGACAAGGCCCGCCGCTACGCCGCCCACATGCTCGAGGCGTCCTACGACGACATCGAGGTCGAGGGCGCCGAGTACCGGGTGAAGGGCTCGCCCGACAAGAAGAAGACCCTCCAGGAGATCGCCTTCGCGCTGGACCTCGGGTTCAGCCTGCCGGTCGGGATGGAGCCCTATCTCGACGAGACTGCCTACTACGACACGCCGAACTGCACGTGGCCCTTCGGGACCCACATCGCGATCGTCGAGATCGACGAGGACACCGGCGAGACCGAGCTGAAGCGCTACATCGCGGTCGACGACGTCGGCAAGAAGATCAACCCGATGATCGTCGACGGCCAGCTCCACGGAGGCATCGCCCAGGGCGTCGGTCAGGCTCTCTGGGAGACAGCGATCTACGGCGACGACGGCCAGCTCCTGTCGGGATCGATGATGGATTACGCCTTGCCGCGTGCCTCGTGGCTGCCGAACTTCGAGCTCGACGAGACGGTCACCCCGTCGCCGGTCAACCCGCTCGGGGTGAAGGGCGTCGGCGAAGCCGGCTGCATCGCCTCGACGGCTGCCGTCGCGAATGCCGTCAATGATGCCCTCGCGCCGCTCGGCATCAAGCATCTCGACATGCCATTCACGGCTCAGACCGTGTGGCGGGCCATCCAGTCCGCGAAGGGAGCCCGGGCATGATCCCGAACACGTTCGACTACCAGCGGGCGACCTCGCTCGACGAGGCGCTCGGCCTCGTCGGGACGCCCGGGACGAAGGTGATTGCCGGCGGGATGAGCCTCCTGCCGCTGATGAAGCTCCGGCTCGCCAACCCGGAGCGGCTCGTCGACATCGGCCGGCTGGCCGAGTTGCGCGGCGTCCGCCAGCTCGACGACGGACGGTTGGCGATCGGAGCGCTCACGACGTACGACGAGCTGGCGTCCTCGCCGGCCCAGCACTACGGCCTGATCCGCGACGCGCTGCCGGACATCGGCGACGTCCAGATCCGCAATCGCGGGACCGTCGGCGGAGCCGTGGCCCATTGCGATCCGGCGTCGGACCTGCCTGCCGTGCTGCTCGCGCTGGATGCCGAGATCGTGGCTCGGTCCAAGCGTGGCGAGCAGGTCTACGCGGCCGACGGATTCTTCCGCGGGGCATTCGAGACGGCACTCGCGGACGACGAGCTCATCACCGAGATCCGGCTGCCGGGTCCCCGCGACGATGCTGGTTCGGCGTTCCTTGCCCTGTCGCAGCGTGCATCGGGGTACTCGATCGTCGGGGTCGCGGTGGTTGTCATCAAGGAGAACGGGAGCGCGATCACCCAGGCGAACATCGCCCTGACCGGAGTGGGGGATGCGCCATATCGGGCACGAGCCGTGGAGGCGGCACTCCTCGGCAACGAGGGCACGCCCGAGTCGATCGCCGCGGCGGCCGCCCATGCGACCGACGGGGTAACCGTGGCCGGCGACATCCACGCCGACAGCGAGTACCGGGCGGCCATGGCCATCACGTACACGAAGCGGGCGATCGAGGCGGCGCTCGGCCGGCTCGGCTGATCGTCTGATCGGCCGGGCGTCCGCGATTGCGTCTCGAGCGGCTGATACCGGGCCGGTGGCCGGCGACTGACCTGGCCGGCGCCGTGCTTGCCCGCGACCTCGTCGTCGGTGGCGCGCGCTGGCCGAAGGGGCGGCGGCTGTCGCCGGCCGATCTCGCGGCGTTCGCGGCCGATCCGTCACTCGGGGTCGGGCCGGTCACAGTCATCGTCCTCGAGGACGGCGAACTCCATGAGGATGACGCGGCGCTCGCGCTGGCGGACGCGGTCGCTGGCTCCGGCCTGACCCGGCGCGGTCCGTCTCAGAGTCGGGTCGACCTGTTGGCCGCCTACGACGGGGTCCTCCACGTCCGTGTCGCGGCCCTGGAACGAGTCAATCGGCTCGATCCGCTCGAGGTGTTCACCCGCCTCGACGGATCGATCGTGGCGGCCGGCGACCTCGTCGCGAGCGTCAAGGTCGCGCCGCACGTGGTCGAGCGCTCGGTCGTTGCCGCCGGGGCCCGGATCGCGGGTGACGGCGCGCGACCGTTGGTCCGGGTTGCCCCGTTCCGGCCGATGCGGGTGGGCGTCGTCGTGAAGGAGTCGCTCCGCGCTTCCGACCGGGCGCGGTTCGAGGCGAGCGTGCGCATGAAGGTGGAGAGCCTCGGCTCGGTCGTCCTCGGGATCGACTACGTGGCCGACGAGGACGAGGCCGTGCGCGCCGCGCTGGCCGGTCTCGCGGCTGGCCGCGGGTTCGGACGGGCGAACGTGATCCTGACCGCCGGCGGCCGCTCGACCGACCCGTCGGACGCGTTCTTCGTCGCGATCACCGCGCTCAACGGACGGATCGTGCGCCACGGCGTGCCCGCCCATCCCGGCTCGATGCTCTGGCTCGCGCGGGTTGGTCGGACCGCGATCCTCGGGCTCCCGACGTGTGGCGCATATTCGATGGCGACCGCGGCCGATCTGCTCCTGCCGCGGCTCCTGACGGGCGAGCCGCCGACCCGTCGGACGGTCTCGCACCTCGGCCACGGCGGCGTGCTCACCCGCGAGATGCGCTTCCGCTTCCCGCCGTACGCCCGGGAGCTGGACGCCCCGGACCGGTAGCGCGGACGCGGCGCCATCCGCGGGGCGGCGCCGGGCCAGTCCGCGGCGCAACGATCGACGGACGTCGGAGCGACGCTCATCCCACGAGCGTATGGAGCTCGGTTCGGCCCGACGAGCCTGGATTTGGCCGCGATTCTGCTAACCCGGCTCGCCGGGCGACCGAATCATGCAAATCGAACAGGCTTCGTTCTCGAACTTGCCGAATACGCTCGCCCGACGAGGATCACCGTCGGTTTGCTGGCCGGCCGGGCCGGGGTGACCGAGCCTGCTTCGCGCACACCGCAGCGTCACGCGCCGGGCCGCGGTGTAGCATCGCCGACATGTCCCAGACCGCCGAACCGACCCCGACCGTGCCCGCCCTCGACTCGATCGAGTCGATCATCGAGGCGTTCCGAGAGCGCGACTACGTCTGCGACCGCTCGCTCGCGACGGCAGTCTTCCTCGGCCTCCGGCTCGGCCGCCCGCTGCTCCTCGAGGGCGAGGCCGGAGTCGGAAAGACGGAGCTCGCGAAGACCCTCGCCGCGAGCCTCGGCGCGAAGCTGATCCGGCTCCAGTGCTACGAGGGCCTCGACGTCAACGCCGCGGTCTACGAGTGGAATTACCCCCGCCAGATGCTCGAGATCCGACTGCTCGAGGCGCGCGGCGAGGCCTCCAGGGCCAACGCGCACGACATCTTCGGGCCCGAATTCCTGATCCGGCGGCCGCTCCTCCAAGCCCTCGAGTCGAGCGCCGACGGCATCCCGCCGGTGCTCCTGATCGATGAGATCGACCGGGCCGACGAGGAATTCGAGGCGTACCTGCTCGAGATCCTGTCCGACTTCCAGGTGACAGTGCCGGAGATCGGGACGATCAAGGCCGACAAGCCCCCGCGGGTCATCCTCACGAGCAACCGGACCCGCGAGGTCCACGACGCGCTGAAGCGGCGCTGCCTCTACCACTGGATCGACTATCCGACCGCCCAGAAGGAGTTCGAGATCGTCCTCGCCCGGGTCCCCGAGGCGCCGGAGCGCCTGGCCCGGGAGGTCGTCGGCTTCGTCCATCGCCTGCGCGAGGCCGATCTCACCAAGGTCCCGGGCATCGCTGAGACGCTCGACTGGGCCGCCGCCCTCCTGAGCCTCGGCTCCCGCGAGCTGACCGGCGAGGTGGTCGACGAGACCCTGGGCGTCGTCCTGAAGTATGAAGAGGACATCCGCCGGATCCGCGGCGACACGGCCCGGACGTACCTGGCAGAGGCCGGAGTGGCGGCCGGCGGCTGAAATGGTCGGTCGGAGAGCGTCGGCGCGGCGCCTCATGTCCGGCTGGCTGCCCGTCGCCGCCTGGGCGGCGCTGATCTTCGTCGCCTCGGCGACACCGGACCTCCGGCTCCTGGCTGACGACACCCTCGACACGGTGACCCGGAAAGTCGGTCACATGGCGGTGTTCGGCGTCCTCGCATTGTTCGTCTGGCGGGCCCTGGCGATGACGTGGCACCGGTCGCGCCTGTGGGCGTGGGCCGCAGCGGTGACAATTCTGTATGCCTGGTCGGACGAGGTGCACCAGGGCAGCGTTGCAGGCCGAAACGCCTCGATCGGCGATGTCGCGATCGACGCCGCGGGCGCCCTGATCGCGGTCGGCCTCGTCTGGCTCGTGCGGTCGCGGCGCGCGCGCGATCAACCGGCACAGAGCTAGGATCTCGGTGATGACCGCGCCGCGCGACCCCAACGACCCCGCGATCGTTCGCGCGCCGTGGGGGCCCGAGGTGGACGGCCGGCGCCTCCTGGCCGAGGCCGTCGGGTTCGGTCGAGCGCTCCGGGCGGCCGGCCTCCAGACCGACCTTGGCGCGGCGGTCGACTTCGCCCGCGCGCTCACCCTGATCGACATGGGCGAGCGGAGCACCGTGCGCGCGGCCGGCGAGGCGGTGTTCGTTCGGCGCCGCGATGATCGCGAGCCGTACGACAAGGTCTTCGCGCGCTGGTGGCGGAGACGCAACCGGAAGCGTCCGTCCGACGGTCCGCTGACACCGACGGCCGACGAGAACGCCCCCGACAACAAGGAGGGCTCCGCGACGCCGGCAGGCGAGGAGGGTGCGGCCGGCGACGACAGCACCACGATCGACGGAATCCCGATGCCGATCGCGTCGGACGAGGACAGCGACGCTGAGATCGACGGCGTCATCGCGGCCCCGACGGCCTGGTCGAAGAGCGAGCTGCTCCGTCACCGCGATTTCGACCGGATGACCGCCGCCGAGCTGCGCGACGCGGAGCGGCTCGTGGACCTCCTGGAACCGCGCCTCGAGATGCGCCGGACACGACGCTACGAGCTCCACCACCACGGTCGGCTCCTGGCACCACGGACGATGCTTCGGCGGAACCTCGCAACCGGCGGCCAGTTCACCGAGTGGGTCTGGCGGCGGCCGACGAAGCGGCCCCGCCAGATTGTCGTCCTGTGTGACATCTCGGGCTCGATGGAGCGCCACTCACGGCTGCTCCTGCGTTTCGTCCAGGCCCTGTCCGCCGCATCCACCGTCAAGACCGAGTCGTTCGTGTTCGGGACGCGCCTGACCCGCGTCACGCGCCTCCTTCGGGACCGAGACCGCGACCGGGCCCTGGCCAGGATTGCCGAGAGCGTGAACGACTGGGCCGGCGGGACCCGGATCGGGGAGTCATTCCGCGACTTCAACAAGCGCTGGGCTCGGCGAACGCTCCGGACAAGCGGCGTCGTGATCGTCGTGTCCGACGGATGGGATCGCGGCGACCCGGCGCTCGTCGCGACCGAGACCGCCCGCCTTCGCCGGAATTGCCACCGCCTCGTCTGGCTGAATCCGCTGGCCGGCACGCCCGGCTACGAGCCGCTGGCCGGCGGGATGCGCGCGGCCATGCCGTACGTCGACGATTTCGTCGCGGCGGGAACGGTCGCCAGCCTGGAACGATTGGGCGAGATCCTGGCTGGGATCCGATCCTCCGACACGCGCCGCGGCGGCGAGGCGGCAGCCGGCGCCGATGCCGGCGATCGCCGCTCCAGCGCCGCGATCCTGGCGGCAACGCCCGCGCCTCTCGACCCGTGGTCCGGCGATCCTGCCACGGCCCGCCCGCTGCGCTGAGGAAAGAACTGATGCAGGAGCTTCTCGAGACGCTGGCCGGCTGGTCGGCCGAGGGTCAGCCGGCCGGTCGGGCGGTCGTGGTCCGGACGTTCGGCAGCGCTCCGCGACCCGAGGGTGCAGTCCTCATCCGGGCCGACGACGGGCGGATCGCGGGATCTGTCAGCGGCGGCTGTGTCGAGGGAGCGGCGGCGGGCGAGATCGAGCGCGCTCGGGCCGATGGCCACAGCCGGGTGATCCGCTACGGGATCAGCGACGAGGAGGCGTGGGACGTCGGGCTGGCCTGCGGCGGCACGATCGACGTCCTCATCGAGCCGGCGGTGGCGGCGGTGGCCATGGCCGCGGCGCGCGATCGTGGCATCGCAATCGCGACGATCCTCCCGCCCGACGCCCCGGCCGCCGAGTTCGGGCGACATGAGCCCGGCGACGGCGCACGATCCGATCCGCCCATCGCCATCCGCGCCGATGGCACCCTCGAGGGATCGCTCGGCTCGGCCGCGCACGACGCCACGCTCGTGAACACCGCTCGCGAGGCGCTGCTTCGCGGCACCTCGCGAACCGTCGAGATTGGCGGTCGCCAGGTGTTCATCGAGGCGTTCCCGACGAAGCCGCGGCTCGTCATCGTCGGCGCTGTCGAGGTGGCGCGATCGCTCGCCGTGTACGCAAAGGAGCTCGGCTACGAGATTGTGGTCGTCGATGGCCGGGCGTCATTCGCGACGCCAGAGCGTTTCCCGCCGGACCGGGTCGACCGCCTGGTCGTCGGCTGGCCGGACGAGGTCGCCGACGAGATCGGCCTGGGACCGGACGACGCTGTCGCGGTGCTCACGCATGACGTGAAATTCGACGAACCCGCGATCGTGGCAGCGCTTCGCCGGGGCTGTCGCTACGTCGGCGCGGTCGGCTCGAAGAAGACCCAGGGCGATCGGCGCGACCGGCTCCGTGCGGCGGGTGTCAGCGACGTCGAGCTGGCACGGCTGCGCGGCCCGGTGGGCCTGGACCTCGGCGGACGAAATCCGGCGGAGACAGCACTGGCGATCATCGCCGAGGTCGTTGCCGAGCGCTACGGCGGCAGCGGAATTCCGCTCCACGAGCGCGCCCGCGCCGTAACAGCGTCGGGGCCGGTCGCGGCCGGATGACGATCGCCGCCGTCGTCCTCGCCGCCGGGGCGGGTTCGCGATTTGGTGGCCGCAAGCTGCTCGCCACGATTCACGGCCGCTCGCTCGTCGGTCATGTCGTGGACGCTGCCCGTGCGGCTGGGCTGGATCCGATCGTCGTGGTTGAGCCGCCTGGCGGCGCATTCGACGCGCTCGACCTCGGGGAGGTCCGGCGCGTCGTCAACCCGAGCCCGAGTGAGGGACTGGCGAGTTCCGTTCGTCTCGGCCTCCTGGCGCTCGAGCACGAAACCGGAGTCGACGCGGCGGTCATCCTGGCCGGCGACCAGCCGCTTGTCCGGCCCGAGGTGATCCGCTCGCTCGTCACCGCCGCGGCCAGTCACCCCGACAGTCCGTTCGTCGTTCCGCGCTATGCCGACGACGGCGCCCCGAACCCGATCCTTGCCGGCCGTTCGATGTGGCGGCTGGCCGACGAGCTCGCGGGCGATCGTGGCTTCGGGCCGGTCCTCGCGGAGCATCCCCACCTCGTCGTCAGCGTTGCGGTCGAGGGCGCAAATCCTGATGTCGACACCGGCGCGGATCTCGCCGCCGTCCTCGAGTGGGCATGGGGCGACCGCGTCCGGGCCAATCGCGACCAGGTCGATCGCGTCCGCGAGGTGCCCGACCCCGCCGACTTCTACGCGCCGGTGAGCCAGCTCTTCCGAGCCGACCCGACCCGGACCGACGATCCCGTCCTGGACGTCCTCCGCGGGATCGCCCAAGCGGATGACGTCTGGCTCGACATCGGCGCCGGCGCCGGGCGGTTTGCCCTGCCGCTCGCTCAGATCGTTCGCGAGGTGATTGCCGTGGAGCCGTCCGACGGAATGCGTGCCGCGCTCGAGGCGATCGCGGCTGAGCACGGGATCGCGAACGTCCGGACCATCGGAGCGCGCTGGCCGTTGCCGCCAACGGTCGTGTCGCCCGTCGCCGACGTCTCCCTGATCGCGCATGTCGGGTACGACATCGAAGCGATCGTGCCGTTCATCGCGGCGATGGAGACCGCGACCAGGCGGGTCTGCGTGGCGCTCATGATGGAGCGCCAACCGTCGTCGATCGCAGACGTCTTCTGGCCGCCCGTCCACGGCGAGTCACGGGTCTCCCTGCCGGCCCTGCCCGAGCTCCTCGAGCTGATCCGGGCCCGCGGCGGCGAGCCGGCCGTGACGACCGCGCTTCGGACTCCCCGCCGGTTCGCAACGAGGGATGAGCTCGAGGGCTACCTGCGGGGCCAGCTGTGGATCGCCCCGGGCGGTGAGAAGGACGCTCGTTTCCGCGAGTCGCTGGCCGCCCTCGTGGACGACCGCCCGGACGGGTTCGGTCTGGTCGGTCAGCAGCCGCTGCCGGTCGGCGTCGTGACGTGGCGACCGCCCGGCGGCAATCAGCCGGCGGCCAGCGCGGCCACTAGTTCATCTGCATGAGCCCGATCGGGTGAGGGATCCGATCGGTCCGGAGGCGTAGGCTGGCGTCTGGACGGCAGATGACCGAAGCCCACCGCGACCGGAGCGAACTCCTTGTCCCACCAGCTGACCGTCGAGCAGCCGACCGATGAAGCGTCCGGCGCCCCGATCGTCGGCGGGCGCTGGTTCTTCCGGCTGATCCTGTTCCTCGCCCTCGCCACGTTGGCGCTCGCGCCACTTGCATTCATGTTCGCGGGGCCGCGTCCGATCGATCGCTTCTTGCAGACGCTCGTGACGGCCATCGGCTTCTTCGCCGCCGCGGGGTTCGCCTGGCGCGATCGCCGTCCGTTGGCGGTCATCACTGCGGCTGTCACGCTTCTCGGCGGTTCGATCGTCAGCGCCTACCTCGCGCCGCCCTATGCCGCCGAGGCCGTCGGGATCACGGTGATCGCCGCCGTCCTGATTCTGCCCGCCACATCGCGTCGGGCCATGTGGCCGGTCCTGATCGCGGTGGGCTTGGCCGGGATCGCCGCGGTCGCAGTCTCGCGCCTGACCTACGTGACCGACAGCGCCAGCGTCGGCGGTCACGTCATCAGCGCCGCCGCGGTCATCTTCATTGCACTCGCCTTTGTCGGATGGACGCACGTCCGCCTCGTCTCGGTGATCGAGCGCGCTCGGACGACGAGCACGATCCTCGACGAGAGCGAGGAGCGCTACCGAACCCTGATCGAGACCGCACCCGACGGGATCGTGATGGTGGACCCGACGACGATGGCGATGCTCACGGCCAATCGTCGGGCGGCCGAGATGTTTGGCTTCGCGGACGCGGCCGCGCTCCTTGCCGCCGACGTGCGGGCTCTGTTCCCGGGCCGGCAGCCCGATGGCCGCAGCACGATCTCGGTCGGGCGCGCTCTCGTGGCCGCTGCCCTGGGCGGGCAGGCGGTGGTGGGCGAGGTGGTCTACAAGCGGGCCGACGGCACGCTGTTCACGACCGAGATCCGGATGACCCTCGCCTCGATCGCCGGCCGGACCGCGGTGCGCATCTCCCTCATGGACGTGAGCGATCGCGTGGCGGCCCTCCGGGCGCGCGATGTCACGGAAGCGCGCTTCCGGTCGCTCTTCACATCGAGCCCGATCGCGATCCTGGTCGTCGACCCGGCGGGCCGGATCGTCAACGCGTCCGATCGCGCCGCGGATGTCTTCGGCTGCTCTACCGAGGTCCTCCGGACGATGACCGTCGAGGAGTTCATTCCGGCCGCCCAGCGGGCGAGTCACGTCGAGATGCGGGCGGCGTTCAACAGCGCGCCGGCGGATCGGACAGTTGGGGCCCATCAGCAGCTCAGTGCGCTGCGGGCAGACGGCACGCCATTTCCGGCCGAGATCGGCTTGTCCTGGTTTGACACCGACGAGGGCCGGTTCGCGACCGTCGTCGTCGCCGACGTGACCGCCCGCCGCCGGAACGAGGATGCCGCGCGCGAGGCGACCGAGACCATTCGCGCGATCTTCGACGCCAGCCCCGCCGGGATGACGGTCACGGCGCTCGATGGGACCGTCCGCCTGTGGAACCAGGCAATGACGCGCATGACGGGCATCGAGGACGTCGACGCAATCGGCCGACGCGATCCCTCCGTCCCCGAGGAGCGCGACGCCGTCCAGGCGCAGATCCGCATCTCGGTTGCCAGGAACCAGACCGTGACCGCGGCCGACATGGTCGTCCGCGGGCCGAACGGGTCGACAAAGCCCGCTGTGGGGTCCTTCGGCCCGCTTCACGACGCATCAGGCCAGGTGGTCGGGATCGTCGGCGTCATCGAGGACGTGACGAACATGCGCAGCCTCGAGGCGCAGGTCAATCGCAAGGCCCGGCTCGAGTCGGTCGGTCAGCTCGCGGGCGGCATTGCCCACGACATCAACAACGTCCTCACGGCCATCGGCGGCTTCGCGGCAATCAGCCTCGAGGACCTCGATGCCGGGCTGCCGGTCGATCGCGAGGCGATCGCCACGATCGCTGAGGGCGCGGCCCGAACGGGGGCCCTGACACGGCAGCTCCTCGCCTTTGCCCGGCGGGACGTGCGCCCGGCCGAGACGATCGCTCTGGGCGCGGCGGTCCGAGCCGTCGAGCCGATGCTGCGCGGGTTGATCGGGGAGCACATCGCGCTGACCATGTCGACGACCGACGAAGGCTACGTTCGGATCGCCCGCTCGCAGGTCGAGCAGCTCGTCCTCAACCTCGTCGTCAACGCCCGCGACGCCCTGGTCCATGGCGGAACGATCGAGGTGAAGGTCGCCAACCTGACGATCTCGGACGACGAAATCGGCAACCACCTCGGCGCGCCGAGCGGGGAGTACATCGGGCTGACCGTCATCGACGATGGCACCGGCATGTCGCCCGCTGTCGCGGAGCGCGCCTTCGATCCGTTCTTCACGACCAAGGGGCCCGACGAGGGCACCGGGCTCGGTCTCTCGACCGTTCACGGGATCGTCACCGCCGCCGGGGGCCACGTCTGGGTCTCCTCGGTGGAGGGCGCCGGGACCACGTTCCTCATCGTCCTGCCGCAGACGGAGGACGTCCTGGATGAGCCGCACGCCCAGGCCACGGCCGCCGACTTCGGTCACGAGACGATCCTCGTTGTGGAGGATGAGGACCTCGTCCGGGCACTCGCCTGCCGGGTCCTGGAGCGAGCCGGGTTCAGGGTCATCGCCGCGCCCAACGCCACGGCCGCCCTGCACCTGTCAGCCGACCACGACGGTCCGATCGATCTCCTTGTGACCGACGTGATCATGCCGATGATGCTGGGACCCGAACTGGCGCTCCGCATGGCTCAACAGCGCCCCGGCATCAGGGTCCTGTTCGCCTCGGGCTACACGGCCGGCGGGACGGGCCTGACCACGACACTTCCGCCCGACGCCCGGTTCATCGATAAGCCGTTCAGCCCGGCGGCCCTTGTCGCGGCGGCGCGAGCCGCCATCGATGACGTGTCGCTGCCGATCGCACGGTAATCGGCGCGTCGCGTTCCGCGTCCGCGAGTCATCACCTGACCTGCAACTGACCGTCGGTGTTGTCCGAGCCAGGCGCCTCAGTCAGGTCCTGCGGATACCGGACGATGAGGCCCCCGAACTTCGGGACGACAGGACGGCGGCGACGGCACCGAAGACAGCGATGCACACGTCGGTGGACCACGCCGCCAGCTCGTCCGACTGGATGACGGCGAGAGCCACGAACAGGGCGACCCACGCAACGCCGAGCACCGTCGACATCTGGATCGCCTTACCCGTCGCGCCGAACACCAAGCGGAGGCCAACCGCGACGGCAATCGCGCCGGCCACCAGGGTCACGATGATCTGCGTCGGGTCGACGCGGAAGACGAGCGTCGTCACGATCGCGATCAGGGCCGCGATCGCCCAGAGGACGCCCGCGCCTCGAAGCCTGTCCATGCCGCCCTCCTTCGGCGTGGCCAGCCTCCACGCCTTGCAGACGAGCGTACCTGCTGAGGGCAAGCGCCAGAGGACAATCCCAGCGCACAAACAACGCACACAAACAACGCAGGTCGTCACATCGCCGCTTGACAGATCGGCCCCGGACCCTACCCTCCGAGCGACCACCACCGAGGGATTCATGCACCGTCGTCTCGCCCTTCTCCCGACGCTCCTCATCCTCGTGGCCTGTGGCGCGACGCCCGGACCCTCAGCCTCGGAGTCACCGAGCCAGCGACCGGCTGCGTCACCGACCGAGCTGCCGTCCGCGGCAACCCCGGCGTCTACGCCGACTCCGAGCGTCGGGCCACACCGCCCGGTCCACGCGGGCGCGCCGTCGATCGACGAACCCTACTGGCTGCTGTTCAACGGCACCTCGACGTCCACCGTGACCGGGGCGGACGGGACCGTCCTCGAGTCGAGCCAGGGCGACACATACCAGGTCGTCTCGGGCGGCTCGCTCGAGGGCACGATCCTCATCAACGGCGAAATGGTGGGGTCACTCCAGGTCGCGCTGACCGAGGGCCAGGCGACGCCGGGTCTCGATCCGATCGAGCAGCAGTACGGCGCACAGATCGACGACGTCCTTCCCGGCCCGGAGGTGCCCGACCGTGTGCCGAATCCGGCCTGGATTCGCAGCGAGCAGCGACGCGCCGGACTCGAGGTGTTCATCCGCGCGCCGGCCACGCCATCGCCGGAGGTCATTCTTCCGTCCGCAGCGTTCTGGTGGGATGCGGCGCACGAGAGGTGGTATCAGCTGACGGTCACATCTGAAGCCGACTTCGAGCCGGCGCTCACGGCGCTTCTCGGCGCGAAAGGCTAGGGCCGTCGAGCTGACCTCGTGGCTGCCCAACTTCGTCACCGACGACGCGCCTGATCATCTGACAAGGTGCTGGTGCGATCAGGTTGATTGGCGCTCAGACAGAACGGCCGTGGGGACTCGAGCCATCGGTGGAAGGTGGTCACGCCAGCGATTGTGCTTGTGTTGCTGCTTGGCTGTTGTCGCGGCGCCGCCCAGCAGGACACGTGGACGTGAGCGAGCAAAGACGCGACGAGGCCGGGCCACCCAGCGGTGACCCGGCCTCGCCGCGAAGAGCTGCGACCTACATGATCCCGACGACGTGGCCCTCAGGATCCGCGAACAGCGCGATCGTGGTCTCCGGCGCGACCTCGGTCAGGGGCATGATCACCGTTCCGCCAGTGGCCGCGACCTTGTCGAGAACGGCCTGGGGATTGTCGGTGTGGACGTAGAACGTCACGTTGCCTGCTCCGCCGTCCTGAGCGGCGCCGATGCCGCCGGTCAGGCCGTCGCCCTGGGTGTACATGCCGTAGCCGCCCGGATTGTTCGTGTCGAGGCTCCAGCCGAAGATGTCGCCGTAGAACCTCTGGAGCGCGGCCCCGTCCTTGCCGGTGACTTCGACGTGGACGACCTTGGTTCCCATCGCAAGAGACCTCCTGTGACTCGTTCGGCGCCTGAAGCCAGTCCGCCCTCACTCACATGACGAACGACATCCGGCCGAATCGACAGCGACGGGGACAGTAAGGGTCAGCCGCGTATGCTGGCACCGCTCAGGAGCGACCTGACCGCTGGCGGTCGGCTCCGCAGTCGATCGTCGGCCGGCGGGCCGAGAAGGGGATCGATGTCCAATGCAGAACGTCACCCGGGGCCAGATGGCTGCGTTCCTTTCCGCGCCTTCAACTGAGGAATCACGAACATGAAGTTCGCCGGAACCGTCGACATCGCCGCGCCCCGCGACACGGTCTGGGCCTTCGTCATCGACCCCAACCGGGTGGGCCAATGCGGTCCCGGCGTCGAATCGATCGAGGTCATCGACGACACTCACTTCAAGGCCACGGCCAAGGTCGGGATCGGTTTCATCAGCGCCCGGTTCATCGTGAACATGGAGATGGCCGAGCTCACGCCCCCGGATCGCGCCGTGATCAGGGCCCACGGCCAGGCACCGGGCAGCGCGGTCGATGCGACCGCCCAGATGAGCCTCAGCGACGGGCCGAGTGGCGGGACCACGATGGACTGGAGCGCCGATGTCGCGATCTCCGGCAGCCTCGCATCGCTCGGGGCGCGTCTGATCGAGGGGACCGCGAACAAGATGATCGGCCAGACCTTCAGCTGCATGAAATCGAAGCTCGAGGCTTGAGCCATCGACTTCCCGTGATGGGTCGCAGGCTCGCCGCGTGACGGATCCTCGAACTGTGCAGGAATCGCCTGGGTCGGACCTCCTCGGGGGCCTCGTCGACGCCGTTCCGCACCTCGTCTGGGTCGCGACCGAGGACGGGGTCGTCCTCGACTACAGCCGCCGGATCGAGGCCTACCGCGGCGCCCGCCTCGAGACAGACGACGGTTGGAGCTGGGAAGCGCTGGTCCATCCCGATGACCGCGCGGACACGGCGGCGGCCTGGGACGCGGCGCTCAGCACGGGATTGGAGTACGAGCACGAGCATCGGCTCCGGATGGCCGACGGCACGTACCGCTGGCACCTGAGCCGGGGGATCGCGATGGCGGGACCGGAGGGCAACGGGACGCTCTGGTACGGGACCGCGACCGACATCCACGCCGTCCGCGATGCAGAGGACCAGCTGCGCCGGACCCAGTCGTCCCTGGCCCTGGCGATGCGCGGTGGTCAGATCGGCTGGTGGCAGCGTGATCTGACGACCGAGCAAGTGGTCTGGAGCCCCGAGCTGGAGGACCTGTTCGGGCTGCCGGCGGGCGCGTTCTCCGGCGACCGCTTCACGTTTCTCGACTTGGTTCACCCTGACGACCGGCTTGCCGTCAACGAGGCCGTCGGGCGGTCAATCGAGTCGGGCGACGACTATGTCGTCGAGTTCCGCTTCCAGCATGCCGACGGCTCGTGGCGCTGGATGGAAGGCCGTGGCCGGGCCACGTACGAGGGCGAACGGCCGCTGTTCCTGCACGGGATCGGCATGGACATCACCGACCGAAAGGCGCAGGACGACGCGGTCCTGGCGCGCGAGGAGCGCCTCCGCCTCGCGGCCGAGGTCGGCGGCTTCGGGCTGTACGACTACGACCTCGAGCACGGCGGCATGTACTGGTCGCCCGAGCTGCACGAGATTCTCGGGACCTCAGGCGAGGCGGCGACGCCCGCGGACGCGGCCATCCACCCGAACGATCGCGAGCTGACCCTCGAACGCTTTGCCGCAGCGCAGGCCCCCCAGAGCGACGGCTTGTTCGACTTCGAATACCGGATGGTCCGACCCGACGGGGGCGTCCGCTGGGTGTCGACCCACGGCCAGACGTACTTCTCCGAACCGGAGCCCGGACCGGACCGCCGGGCGCTCCGCTCGATCGGGGTGGTCGTCGACATCACCGATCGGAAGCAGGTTGACGAGCTCCGCGACGTCTTCGTCGGGATGCTCAGTCACGAGCTCCGGACCCCGGTGACCGCGATCTATGGCGGCAGCCAGATCCTGCGCCGCGACCACGTCGACGAGGCGACGAGGCGCGACATCATCGCCGACATCGTCACCGAGAGCGAGCGCCTGGAGAGGCTGGTCGAGAACCTGCTGGTCATCGCACGGGCCGAGCGCCATGTTGCCTTCGGTGGCCGCGACCCGGTCCTCATCCGGCCGATCCTGAGCCGCGTCGTGGAGGACAAGCGGCGGCGCTGGCGCGAGGCGACGATCGAGCTCGACATTGAACCGGGTCTGCCTCCGGTGACCAGCGACGAGGGCTCGGTGGAGCTCGTCCTGCGCAATCTCATCTCCAACGCCCTCAAGTACGGGTCGGCGTCCGGCACCGTCTCGATCAGCGTCCGGCGCGACGGCGAGTTCGTCGAGGTCTGCGTCGGGGACGAGGGACCGGGCGTGCCCGACGACGGGTCCGGCCGCCTGTTTGACCTCTTCTACCGGACAGACGACGCGAAGAAGCGAGCCCAGGGAGCGGGCATCGGGCTATTCGTCGTGCGGGTGCTCGTCGAGGCGGCCGGCGGCCGGGTCTGGGCGCACAACCGGCCATCGGGCGGGGCCGAGTTCCGGTTCAACCTGCCGATCTTCGTCGAGTCCGACGCCGACGCCGTCCTCGACTGAGCCGAGCGCGCAGACGGATGGAGCGGATCAGTCGGGTCGTCGGACCGATCTCGACGAACGTCCACGTCCTCGCCGACGAACGGATGAGGGAGGCGATCGCGATCGACACGGCGATCCCATCGCTTGCCTGGATCGCGGACGAGCTGGCCGCCCGTGAGTGGACGCTGAAGCTGATCGTCTCGACACATAACCACTGGGACCACATCGGCGACAACGCCGCGGTCGCGGCAGCGACCGGCGCGGAGATCGCGGTGCACGCCCTGGATCGTGACGGGCTGGTGAACCCGGCGCCCCTGTTCGCGCCGTTCGAGATCCCGCCGTCGGTCCCCGCTGTCGACCTGGCCGAGGGCGGCGAGATCCGCTTCGGCGCGATCCGCCTGGTCGTGCTCCATACGCCCGGACATACCGCGGGCTCGGTCTGCCTCTGGGCGCCGGACGAAGGTCTCCTCTTCAGTGGCGACACGCTGTTCGCCGGGGGCTGGGGCAGGATCGACCTGCCGGGCGGGTCGGCCGAGGCGATGGCCGCCTCGCTCGGCAGGCTGGCGGGCCTCGAGCCGGTCCTCGGCGTCCTGCCGGGTCACGGACCTGAAACGACGATCGGCCGCGAGCTGCCGTGGCTGGAGATGGTCCGGGCCAGCGGCCGGTTGCCCGGCTGACGCCTCCGATTCGTCAGTCGGCTCGGAAGTCCTTGCGGTACGACACGCCGGTCCGGAGCCGCCGGAAGCCCAGCGCCTCGTACACCCGCAGTGCGCCCGAGACGTTGTCGGCATCGACGCCGAGCGCCGCTTCCGTCATTCCCGCGTCGCGCAACGCTCGCAGAGAGTCCGCGATCAGCGCCGACGCCAACCCGCGCCTTCGCCACGGTCGACGGACGCTGATGTGCTCGAGCCAGCCACGACTCAGACCGAGCGTCTCGTTCTCCTCTGCCCAGATGAACGGCATGACCGAGCCCGCGACCTCGTCGCCATCCCATGCCACTCGCCACAGGCTGACATCGAGCTCGGGCGTGGCGAACCACGACTCGTAGTCGGACTCCGATCGCTCGCCCGTGTTCCAGTGATCACGGAACGCTTCCGTGTCGGCATCCCAGATCCGGCGGTGATCCGTGGCGTCGACCGGCCGGACCTCGAGCCCGGCAGGCAGCGGCGCGTCCGGGATCTCGTCCCCGAGATCGCGCACCATCAGGAAGCCGTAGCGGACGATCCGGTAGCCCTCGCTCTCGTAGAGCTTGGTCGCCCCGACCTGCTCCTGGTCTGGCCAGGAGCTCAGGGCGCGGTCCGCCGGCCGGCCGTCCACCATGGCCACCTCGGCGGCCCGGCGCTCGGTCCAATGAAGGAGCGCCCCGCCGAGACCCCGCCGACGCCAGGCCGGTCGGACCCAGCCGTCAACCTGGTGGACGCCGATCCCGTCGCGCGTCTTGACGGTCGTCTCGGCGGCGGCCACGAGCTCGCCCTCGACCTCGGCCAGGATCAGGTCGCGGCGCGGGTCGAACTCGCCGCCATGCTCGTAGTCGGTCCGGAGGTTGTCGACCGTGGGGATGTAGTCCAGCTCGTCGACCTGGTTCGCCTCGCGAATCAGCTCCACGAGCGGCGCGTAGTCGCGGCCCGGATCGAACATCCGGAAGCTCAGGCGGGGAATCGCAGGTGCATCCGGCAGGCGAACGTGGGTGTCGATCATCGGGGTGCCTCCTCCAGACGGTGCGCCACTCGGGCGGGCAGGGGTTTGCGATAGGCGGTTGCCCCGGAGATCGCGCGGAACCCGCACGACTCGTAGAGCGCGAGCGCCTGGTTGGCGTTGGCAAGGTCGACGCCCAGGGACGCGGCGGTCATCCCCCGCTCGCGGAGGACGACGAGGCTGCGTGCGATCAGGGCCCGGGCAAGCCCCTTCTTGCGCCACGGCCGGCGAGTGAACACGGAGTCGAGCCAGCCCGCTGCCTCGCCGTCGGCATTGACGTGGATGCCGTTGAGGACCCCGCCGGCGACCTCGTCGCCTGCGAAGGCCACGATCCAGAGAGACGTGTCAACGTCCGGATCCTCGAGGAACTCCTCGAACTTCTCGTCCGATCCTTCCGTCCAGCCGAAGTGGTCGCGGAACGCCTCGACATCGGCGTCGAAGACCTGGCGCATGGCAACCCGATCGCGGGCGATCGGCCGGATGTCGAACCCCTCCGGCAGTTCGACCTCGGGCAGGTCGTCCAGGTCCGGCCGCCGCATCGAGGCGAACCATCGGAAGGCCGTGTAGCCGCGTCGTTCCAGCAGGATCGCGCCACCGCGGTCCCCGTCGAGGACGAAGGTCGTGACGGCCCGAACCCGGTCGGTCGCCTCGCCGGCCGCTTCGTGCTCGGCGGCAATCTCGGCGCGGCGAGCCTCCGTCCAGGCCAGGAGCTGGGTCCCGATCCCGCGTCGGCGCCAGTCGGGATGAACGTTGCCCATGCCCTCGTACCAGCGCTCGCCGTCGTTCGAGTCGTTCCACTCGACCCGGGCGTAGCCGACGACCGTGCCGTCCACCTCGGCGACGACCAGGTCGCGGGTGGGGTCGCAGCGCTCGAGGTGGCGGTAGTAGGTGGCGAACCCGGCCAGGCTGTTGCGGTCGATCTCGCTGTCGGCGACACGAGCCGCGTCCTGGACGGCCCACAGCGTCGGGATCTCGGCTTCGAGGTCGCGGCAGAGGCGGAGTCGGGCGGGCCCGATCGTGTCGACCAGCTGTTCTGTGGCGGTCATCACCAACCCCCCTGTCCGTACTTCGTGTTCATGTGCTTGGTGACCGATTTGCCGATCGCCTTCCACTTCCGGCGCTCCTCGGCTCGGGCCAGCGCGTCGACCCGGCGGAGGTGGCTGGCCGCCTCGCGGACGAGCTTCTGCCAGCTCGCGAGCCGATCCGCCGTGAGGCTGCCGTCGGCGAGCGCGGCGGCGATCGCACAGCCGGGCTCGCCGTTGTGGCTGCAGTTGGTGAACCGGCAACGCTCGATGATCTCGTCGATGTCGGTGAACGACTGGTCGAGGCCGTCCGCGTCCCACAGGGCCAGCTCGCGCATCCCCGGCGTGTCGAGAATCAACCCGCCCTCGGGCAGGAGATGGAGCTGGCGGCGGGTGGTCGTGTGGCGGCCGCGGGCGTCGTCCTCGCGGATCTGGCGGACGAGTGCCCGGTCCTCGCCGGCCAGCGTGTTCAGGAGCGTCGACTTGCCGACGCCGGACGATCCGACGAACGCGACCGTCCGGCCCGCCCCGATCCGATCCCGAACCTCGTCGACGCCGCGGCCGTCGAACGAGCTCACGACGACGACCTTCGCCCCGGCGGCGACCGCCTCGACGGCGAGCAGGATCGTGTCGACGTCGCCGCCGAGGTCTGCCTTGGACAGGAGGACCACCGGCTCAGCGCCGCTCTCCCAGGCCGCCGCGATATAGCGTTCCAGCCGGCGAAGGTTCAGGTCCGCGTTGAGCGAGGCGACGACGAAGACGGTGTCGAGGTTGGCCCCCACGACCTGGGCCTCGGTCTTCTTGCCCGGCGCCTGGCGGATCAACGCCGTTCGGCGGGGGAGGAGAGCGTGGACGACCGTTTCGCCGGACGGCACGATTTCGACCGCGACCCAGTCGCCGACCGCCGGGTAGGAGCTCGGGTCGTTCGCCGCCTCGTGGCGGAAGCGACCGCTGATCGCGGCCTTTGCCTCGCCGGCCGCGCGGACCACCTGGTACGACCCGCGGTCCTCGGCCACAACCCGGGCAGGCTCCCGCCCGGGCGTCAGCAACGGCGCATGGGCGAGGGCCAGCTCGGGTGTCCAGCCGAAGTCGGCGAGGAGGTCGCTCATCGCTCAGCCCACCCGCTTCAGCTTGCCGGTCCGCTTGGCGTACTTCTCGGCTTTTCCGAACGCCCACAGCCCGAACGGGATGAGGAACGCGCCCATCACGATCAGTGGCCACACGTTGTGGGCCAGGGCGGTGACCGGCGCGCCGTCGATCAGGCCCTTCCGGACGCCATCGAGGACGTACGTCGCCGGCGACAGGCGCGACAGCACCTGCATCCAGTCAGGCAGGACGTCGACCGAGTAGTAGACGCCGCTCACGAGGAGCAGGCACGACTGGAGGACGAACGTCATCTGGGCGCCGCGCTCCACGTACAGGAGCGGCAGGATCGCAGCGATCATTCCGATCCCGATGAAGCTGAACGAGCCAAGGAGCATGAACAGGACCACCGTCAGCGGGTTGGCCCCGGTCACGTCGAGCTCGGTGAAGAACAGGACGAGCACGACGAGGATTACCGCGGTGTGGATCAGGCCGTAGACCATCGCGTAGAGGACGGACCCGAGCAGCTGCGAGGAGCGCCGGATCGGGGCCATCATCGTGTACTCGAGCGTTCCCTCCCAGCGCTCCACGCTGATGGTCTCAGCGATCCAGCTGAAGACCACCGACAGGTAGTTCCAGAAGATCGCCCCGACCATCAGGAGCAGGATGAGACGAGGGTTGCCCTGGTCGGCGCCGATCAGCGAGATGCTCAGCGCGCCCGCGACGGAATAGATGAGGAACGCGACCTCCCAGCCCCAGTACCGCCGGGTCAGGAAGAAGTTGCGCTCGATGAAGGCGTACGACGCCTTGAGCTCGTGGCCAACGGACAGCATCGGAGGTCTCCGGGTGGGGGCCGTGGCCCGGTCGCTCACCGCGACCGGACCAGGCTGTAGGTCGGCTCGCCTGCCAGGCGATTGCCGAAGCGGACGATCCGGGTGCCAATGACACGTCGGATCGACGGCGCGGGGGACTCGAACCGGCGGCTGATGGCCGCCTGCTCGATCTGTTCCGCGCGAATGGCGTTGATCAGTCGGAGCTGATCGTTCGCAGCGCTGTGCATCTCGTTCTCACCTCCTTTCATTCGGAGTCGTCATCGCCGTCCTCGTCCTCGACGTCGTCGTCGAGCGAGCGGCCGGTGTGGGTCATGAAGACGTCATGGAGGGTCGCCGCGCGGCCCGTTCGTTCGGCCTCGGCTGCGATCAGCCCGGCCGGCGTGTCTTCGACGACGGTCCTGCCGCCGGCGAGGACGAGGATCGAGTCGCACAGGCGCTCGGCCTCGGCGAGGTCGTGGGTCGTGAGCACGATCGAGGCGTCGTGCGTGACCCGGAGCTCTTCGATGAAGGTCTGGACGTCGAGCTTCGATCGCGGATCGAGTCCGGTGGTCGGCTCATCGAGGAGAAGGAGCGAGGGACTCGTCAGGAGGGCGCGAGCGATCGCGACCTTCTGCTGCATCCCGCGGCTCATCTGCTCGATCGGCCGGCCGACGCGCTTCTCGCCGATGCCGAGGCGACCGAGGATCTCCATCGCCTCGATCTTTGCCCGCCCGCCGTCCAGGCCGTAGAGCCGGGCAGCGAACAGGAGGTTCTCCATCGGGCTGAGCTTCTTGAAGAAGGCGGCGTCGACGCTGACCCGGTTGATCAGCCGCTTGACCGCCATCTCGTCGCGCTCGATGTCGTGCCCGAAGACCTCGACCCGGCCCTCGTCGAGGGTCAGGAGCCCGCTGATCAGG
>JACCVQ010000207.1 GCA_013698095.1 Chloroflexota bacterium | reverse complement strand
AGCTCGGAGCGCTCCTCGGGCGTCAGCTCGATCCGATACGGGCTCCGTCTCGACATGGGTTCCTCCTTTCGGAGGGATCGTAGCTGCGAACGTTACGTCGCGCAACTTCAGAACTGCCGTACTAAGGGAGAGACGTCGACGCGTCCCCGTTTGCCGGCCGCGAGCTCCCACGTGCCGGCGATCACGCCGTCGGTCACGACGATCGCTCTCACCCAGTCTGCGGTCCGGTGGACTAGCTGATGCCGGCTCCGCGCGAGCACCGTCTCCACGCGACGCGGCAGCTCATTGGTGAACGGATCGAACCCGGGCAGAACGCGCACGGAGGCGGCTGCCGTCATCGCGGCCCACGTAAGCAGGGAAACCAAATATCGTGCCGTCGGTTGGCGCCCACGAAACCTCGCGCACCTGATACGTAGTGCGACCTGCGGACGCTGGCGAGCCCGGCGTCCGCGCCGCGTCCCCGTCGAGCTCGACACCTGAGCTGGGACGCGCTTGGGCCCGGGCGCCTGATGCTGAAGGTTGCCTTTCTTGCGGAGCGTCAAACAACTATAACAAACAGAGTCAGGCGTGCAAACCGGGGTAGAGTCAGGCGAACTATGCGCAGCTGAGCCTCCTCGGCGCGACCGCCGATCGAACTCAGAACCGCACCATCTGGTGGTCTAGCTGCTGGTCAGACCTAGCGTTGTGGTTTGGCTGGCGAGGAAGGATCCGAACCTCCGATCTCCTGATCCAGAGTCAGGTGCCCGGAATCAGCCTCGCGAGCCGCAATTTGAGCGTGCGGCGGGCCTCCGTCGGCCGCCGAATCGGGGGTGAGTCAGGTGCCCATCCCGACATGAGTCAGATGCTCATTCCGAAAACGGAAAGAGTCTGTTGCCCTATCTGGGCGAGCGAAATTCTACCCCGGCGGTCGACGAGTCTCAATGATCGATCGAGGTGTCAGTCAGCGCGGCGGCCTCGCTAACCCCTGCCGCGGAAATGGGCGATGGGGTTGGCCCAGGAAGTCGAAGATACCCCTGTCGCGACAGCCCCTTCGAATTACGGACGGTCCTTCGGCAGGACGAACGGAGCGGCCCGCCCGAACCGGGTGTCGGCGAGCTGATCGACCAGCGCTTGGGCGACGTCTGCGCGGCTCACGCGAGCGCCGAACTTTAGCTGCCCTGCCAGCCGGTAGCCCTTCGGCGGACCGTCGATGACAAGAGGTGGGCGCAGGGCCGTCCAATCGAGCGCCGTCGCCGAGAAGACCTCGTATTCGCGCTGCTTGGCCCCGACGACGTGCCGCGCAAACCGCCGAACGAGGACCGACGCGAGCTGATCCAGGAGTGGTTTCCTGTCTCCAGGCACAGCCACGGCAGCGCCCGACAGCGCGATGAGGCGGTGGACGCCGGCCACCTCCATCGCGGCCGTGAGGTTGCGCATCCCGACCTCGAGCGCCAGCTCGTCCTCCGCCGTGTTCGACCGCGGACCGACGGCCGCGATGACCGCCGATGACCCCTCGAGGGCGCCCCGGATCACGGTCACATCGCCGATGCTCCCGGTCACGACGGCCAACCCCTCTCGTCGCTCCAGGCGGGAAGTCTCGCGGACCAGGGCGACCACGTCATGGCCGTCGGCCAACGCTCGTTCGAGCGCCAGGCGTCCGATCTTGCCGGTGGCCCCCAGGATCAGGACGCGCATCGTCTCGCCAACATGCGGCTCATTCTGCCCGACCGCCGGGCGAAACGTCGTTGCGCCGGGGCGCCATCGTGGGCGTACACGTCCGGATCGTAGTCGGCGAGGGCGATTACCCACCGCTCGATTGGGCGCCGCGGCGAACGATGACGCCAACGATCCACCTGGCCCACACCGCCGAAGAGACCGACGCCTCCCCTTTGGCGCATCGAGGCCAAATCTCGGGCGCTGTTGTGATTGCGCTCCTGCTCGGCGTCCCTAGGCGAGGCTCTCCCTGACCGAGGTAGACAGGCGTTCGAGCGTCTCCTCGTCGAGCGGCGAGGGAAGGTCCGCGATGGCTTCCTCGGCCCCCGCGTCGCGCCATGCGCGCAGCAGACGGGCGACCTCCGGTTCGGTGTTCGCGAGCGGCGAGCTCTCGGCCCATGCGCGTGCGTCCGCGGCCAATCCGCCGTGGTGGCTCAGGATGGTCTCGAGCGCCTCGACCGCTCCGGGCCGCGTGTCACGAACGCAGATCGGCGGCACGCCGACGGTTCGCCGGATGGTTCCCGGATCACGACCGATGTCCAGGCAGTGACGGTCGAGGACCGTGTTCCGGCGGGCATAGGTCGCCGGATCGCCCTCGCCGTTCCAGATGTCAGCGTCTCGGGCGACGATCCGCAGCGTCCGTTGCTCGCCGCTGCCGCCGATGAGGAATGGCAGCTTCGCCTGGACCGGCTGCGGATCGTTGCGCATGCCGTCCGCCCGGACCCACGGCCCGGGCGCGGTCGCGGTCCCACCGTTGAGCAGGGCGCGAACGACGGCAGCGCTGTCGTCGAGCCGCGTGAGTCGATCACGGAGTGGCAGGACGTCGTAGCCGAACGCCCGGTGCTCGGGCTCGTGCCAGCCCGCCCCGAGGCCAAGGATCGCCCGCCCGGAGCTGGCGTGATCGAGCGCGGTCGCCATCTTCACCGTAAGGCCGGCGTTGCGGTAGCCGACGCCGGAGACGAGGACGCCGACCGGGATCCGGCTCGTCTGGCTGGCCCAGCCCGCGACGGTCATCCAGGCCTCGAACACCGGCCCCGTCGGGCCGACGACCGGACCGCCGGCGTCGCCGAGGATCGGCATCAGATGGTCGTTCGCCCACAGGCTGGCGAAGCCGAGCACCTCGATCCGCCGTCCGGCTGCCATCAGATCCGCCCACAGAACGGACTGGCCCCAGACCTGGAACCCGATCCGGATCGGCTCGTCGCGTCCCGCTGGAGGTCCGAGGAGCCCGCCGGGCGGCGGCGGCGTCACGGCCGCGGTTCGACCGCGACCGTCCCCCCATCTCGCAGGGATCGGCCGGCGGCGACGGCGATCGCGAAGGCGGCGCGGCCATCTGAGCCGGTCACCGCGACGGGGCGATCATCACGGATCGCCTGCACGAAGCCGCGCGCCTGGGCGGCCAGGCCGCGTTCGAACCGGGGGATCGCGGTGTCGAGCGCGTCGACGGCTATCGACCCTGGCGTCAGGCCGCCGCTCGCCGCGCCCTGCGTGGCCGACAGGAGGCCGACCCAGACGGAGCCCTTCGTCGCGAGCACCTCCGTCCGGACATCCTCGCCGTACGTCGTGTTGCGCGCCAGCTCGACCGTTCCCGTCGCTCCGTTCGCGAAGCGGAGGTTCACGACGGCGCTGTCCACGTCGCCGACGGTCGCCAGCTCGGGGTGGGCGTAGGTCGATCCGTAGGCATGGACCTCGACGACCTCGTCATCCATCAGCCAGCGCGCGAGATCGAACTCGTGGATCCCCATGTCGACCATGATCCCGCCGCTGACCGTCGGGTCGGCGAACGTCAATGGCGGTGGCTCCGGATCGAACTGGAGCGACTTGAACAGCATCGGCCGGCCGTAGTCGCCCGAGGCCAGACGTTGCCTCGCCCGGACGTAATCGGGCTCCCAGCGACGCATGAACCCGACTTGGAGGCGGACGCCCGCCCGTGCGGCAGCGGCGATCGCGGCATCCGTGTCCGCGAAGCTGAGCGACAAGGGCTTCTCGCACAGGATGTCCTTCCCGGCCGCGGCAGCGAGCTCGATCATCTCGAGGTGCCGGCTCGATGACGTCGCGATCAGGACGGCGTCAATCCCGGGCGCGGCGAGGAGATCCGCCATGGAGCCGAATTGGGGCGGGTCGCCGACCTGCGCTGCGAGGCGCGCGGCAGCGCCGGCGTCGACGTCGGCGATGCCGGCAAGCCGGGCGCCGGGAACGCTCGTGTGGACGAGCCGGGCGTGAATGGACCCCATTCGGCCGGCGCCGACGAGACCGATGCCGAGCGGAGATGTCATGTGCTGGGGCTCTCCTCGACTGGCAGATCAGCCGCACCGGCCGCCCGCTGGATGTGATGGCGGATCCGCTCGAGCATCAACCGCGAGGAGTCGACGGCCCGCTCCTCCCAGGCGAACACGCACGCGGTGAGGATCCCGTCGAATCCGACCCGAGCGAGGGCCGCGAAGCAGGCATCCCAGTCGATCTCGCCCTGACCGATGTCCAGGTGCTGGTGGACACGGGCGGTCGAGCCGGGCGGATTGACGATGTACCGCAGCCCTGACGAGGCGCGATGGTCGAAGACGTCCGCAACGTGGACCTGGCGGAGCACGGGCGCCGCGTACTCGATCATCGCTCCGATGTCGTCGCCGAGGTGGTAGGTATGGGGGACGCAGTAGACGTAACCGACGCGATCCGAATCGATGCCCCGGACGAGGTCGACCGCGGCATCATTGCGTTCCACGAAGTCGTCAGGATGGGCCTCGAGGTTGAGCTGGATTCCCTCGCGCTCGAGGATCGGGAGGAGCTCCTCGAGCGAGCGCCAGAACTGGGCCTCGCTGGCGGCAGCTGCCTCCGGCCGGCCGTTGAACTCCGAGTTCATCACCGACACGTCGAGGGCGACAGCGAGCTGGATCGCCCGCTTCCAGTAGCGGACCGCCGCCCGCCGCTCGTCCTCATCGGGACTCGACCAGCGGTAGAGGGGCAGCACCGACGTGATGTCCATGGCGGTCGACTTGAGGGCGGTCCGGAACTCCGCGATCCGGGCTCGATCGGCTCGAGGGTGGCTGAAGAAGGGGATGAAGTCGCCACGCGGCGACAGCTCGATGCCGTCGTATCCGATCTCGGACGCGATTCGGCAGACCTCGCCGAACGGCAACGTCCGGAGCATGTATGGATCGAGCGCGATCTTCACCTGCCGCCTCCCGCCGACGATGCGGCGATCTTCGCTCGGAGCGACTCCGCGCTGGCGGCGATCAACTCGACCATGCGCTCTCGCTCCTTCGGCTGCCTGATCGCGGCAAGGTCGCGCAGCCACAGTCGCGTGCCCTCGACGACCTCCAGGATGGTGCCCGCATCCGCGACGTCGAAGAGCGGGCGACCTCGAACCTCGACGTAGATCGGCGAGGTGTGGGACGCCATGCTTGTGTTGAAGGCCGAATGAATCTCGTGCGGGCTACGAGAGCGCGCGGCGATCCACGACCCAGATCGGATGTCGAGGTCCGCGTCGAGGACCAGCTCGTCGGTTGGAGCCGCGACGTGCTCAGAGGCCACGACCCGGCCGTTGACGACCAGCTCGACGTCAGCGACGACGGCCTGCGCCGCCCGGACCCGGACGTGGGCCGGGAGCCTGCCACCGGACGCAGGCATCGTGATGACGTCTCCCGGCTGGTGCCCGTCGACCATGAGCTCGATCACCGGGCCGGAGGACGCGAAGGTCCGACCAGCACGGACTGCCGCCGACCACGCCTCGAAGCTCGGCGGTTGCTCGCCGTCCAGCCGGGCGTAGGTCCGGACGGCTCCGACGGGCACGCCGGCCGACATCTTGTCGGTCCCGCCGAGAACCGGGAGCCGGGCGCCGCAGTTCAGAAAGCGGTACCACTCGAGGATCGACGGATTGTCCAGGCCGGGTGCGAAGACCTGCATCTCGACCGCGTCGATCCGGCCGGTAAGGATATCGGTTGCGATCTCGGCGAAAGGTAACGGGAAGTGGGCCGCCACCACCATCCCGCCCTCGGCGTGGCAGCGGTCGGCCCAGTCGGCCATGAGCCCGCTGACGGCGTCGCCGAGGCGGCCCTCGGGTCCGCCCCCGGACGACAGCGGCATCACCGGCCGGCGCGCGCCGAGGAGGGCGACGTGGCCCAGCATGTTCTGGCGGTTCTCGGTCCCGACGACGACGACATGCTGCCCGGAGGGGTCGGCGCGGTCGCCCCAGGCGAGGTCGTTGACGCTGGTGTGCTGGTCGCCCCACTGGGTCGCCAGGACCGCCACGAGGCCGACGTCCTCCGCGGCTGCCTGGACGAGCGCGGTCGACGGCGCCAGGAAGTGGACGTGCGAGTCGGCCGTGATCCAGCCGTCCGATCTCAGCTCTATCACCCGCTCGAGGTCGATCTCGAGGCGATCGGTGACCGCATCGACGATCAGATCTCGGCGCTCGGGCCGGTGATTGAAGCCTTTGACGACCTCGAGGGCGACGGCTCCGACGGGCAGGTCGATCTCGAACGTGCCAGGCACATACGCCCAGGCGTCGCTCCCGAGAAGGAGATCGGTACCGGAATCCTCGAACAGCCCTGGGTTGACCTCCTCGCGATGACCGAGGGGCGGGACGTACCGTCCGTCGTCCGTCACGAATCGGACCCGGGCCGCTGTGGGCGCCCCGGCTGTCCTGACCGTCACGGCGATGCGAACATCGCAGGCCGGGAGCGGACGCAGCGATGCCGACCCGAGCTCATGGGTCGATCCAGGGGCCAGGTCCGCGATGGCCAGGACGCGATCTCCGAACCGGAGGCGGGCGTCCGGGGCGGCCGCAACGTCGAGCACCGCGCGAGCGCTGGGTTCCGCGGCCGGTCGTCCCCAGCCGATCGGTCGACCGGCGTGCGGCGGGACGTCGGCCGTCGTCGCCGGGAGGGATCGGATAGCGACGCCGAGATCTATGTCGGGAAGGGCGGTCCCGAACCCGTCGACCGCGATCTGCCTGCGCGGTTCGAGGGCGAGTGGGTCGGCAGTGCCGTCGAACACGGTCACGGCCGCCACGACGACGTCATCGCCGGGCCGCGCGCCGTCGGCGGGCGAGAACCGGATCGCGGCGAGGTCAGACGGGCTCGAAAGCGTGATCGTGTGCAGCCAGCAGGTCACGTCGTCTTCGATGCTCGGGATGTGATCCGCGACGCCGGTCAGGTCCGGACCCCACGCCCCGGGCAGCATCGTCAGGGGGCCGGCGTCGCCCGTCGCCGCGATCCGCCCGGGGGACTGGCGCGGATGAGGGCCGCGCCAGTCGACGACCTCCTCGGCCACGTGGCCGACGGCCAGAAATGGCAGGTAGCCCCAGCCGATGAGCCCGTCGTCGATCTCGAACCGGCGGCGGACCTCGACGGTCTGGCGGCGGCCATCGATCGAAGTGACCTCGTAGTGCGCGAGCCGCTGTCCGGCGGGCACCACCCAACCAACGGGAACGCCGTTCGGCCGGCTGCCGGTCTCGTCTCGCCAGCTGTCAGCGAAGTGGGCGACGACCACGTGACTGACCCGGCCGGTCCCGCGCAGGTCGACCGTTATCTCGCGGTCGATCAGCAGCCATCGCCGGCCCGTTGCCGGACCCAGCGCGAAGGGCAGGCCGCGGAAGACCTGGTCGCCCGCCGGCACTCGGGCGAGCCCGTTGCGATACCCGGGGTCGAAGCGCCGGGAGAGGTCCTCCGGGGAGGCGTTCCAGTGGTCGTGGAGGTGGATCGGTCGGGCGAGCGGGCTCGCCAGCCTGGTCCCGATGCCACTCACGAATGGGCCTCCGCAGCGTGTTGACGCCCTCAGTCGGCCGATGCTACCGTTTCTGCAATCGGTTGCGCAAGTGGAGGGTCACCGCGTGGGCGCTGTCCGCATGACGACGGGCCAAGCGATCGTCCGGTTCATCGCCCGGCAGGATGTCGAGCGCGACGGTGACCGGCATCGGTTCATCGACGGGATGTGGGGGATCTTCGGTCACGGCAACGTCGCCGGTCTCGGCCAGGCCCTCGAGGAGCTTGGCGATGCCGAGCGGCTGCGGTACTACCGACCCCAGAACGAGCAGGGCCAGGTGCATATCGCCGCCGCGTATGCGCGCCACCACAACCGCTTGCGAGCCTTTGCCTGCACCACCTCGATCGGGCCTGGCGCCACAAACATGATCACCGGGGCGGCCGGCGCGACGGTCAACCGACTGCCCGTCCTCCTGTTTCCGAGCGACTACTTCGCGAGTCGCGTCGCAGATCCGGTCCTCCAGCAGATCGAGCACCCAAGTGAGCGCGACGTCAGCGCCAGTGACGCGTTCCGGCCGGTCTCCCGGTTCTTCGACCGGATCTCGCGTCCGGAGCAGCTGATCTCGAGCCTGCCCGAGGCGTTTCGCGTTCTCACCGATCCGGTCGAGACCGGCGCCGTGACCCTGTCGCTGCCGGAGGACGTCCAGTCCGAGGCCTACGATTGGCCGGAGCGGTTCTTCGAGAACCGGGTCTGGCGGATCCGACGTCCCGTCCCGGAGCCGGTCGCGCTCGACGACCTCGTCCGGCTCGTCACGGCCGCCCGGGCGCCGCTCATCGTGACCGGCGGCGGGACGATCTACGCCGAGGCGACGGCCGCCCTCGACTTCTTCGCGACCGCCTTCGGGGTTCCGGTCGCCGAGACCCAGGCCGGAAAGGGCGCTCTCGCGTGGGATCACCCGATGAACGTCGGGCCGATCGGCGCGAACGGCGGGTCCGCGGCCAATCGGCTCGGGCGCGAGGCAGACCTGGTGATCGCCATCGGGACCCGTCTGGGCGACTTCGCCACGTCCTCCCGGACGCTCTTCCAGCATCCTGAGGTCAAGTTCGCGGGCATCAACGTGGCCCCCATGGATGCCCACAAGCTGGGCGCCCTGCCGGTGATCGCGGACGCCCGGGTGGCGATCGAGGCCCTCTCGACCGCGCTCGGCGCGGCCGGCCACCCGGGCACGTCCGCCGAGCACCGTCGGCGCATCGGCGAACTGAGGGCCGACTGGAACGGAGCCGTCGTCGACCTCCGCCGGGGGACCGATCCCAATTCCAATGAGGGAGGCGCCGCCGGTGACCGTGACCTCGGCCAGGCGCAGGTGATCGGTGTGGTCAACGACACAGTCGGCGGCCACGCCACCGTGATCTGTGCCGCCGGCAGCCTGCCGGGCGACCTCCTGAAGCTGTGGCGGGCCGAGGATCCGAAGGCCTACCACGTGGAGTACGGCTACTCGTGCATGGGCTACGAGGTCGCCGCGGGTCTTGGCGTTGCGCTCGCCGAGCCGTCCCGGCGTGTCGTGGTCATGGTCGGCGACGGGTCGTACCTGATGATGAACTCCGAGATCGTGACCGCGATCGCCGAGGGCCTGAAGCTCACGATCGTGCTCCTCGACAACCACGGCTTCGGGTGCATCACAGGTCTGGCGCGGATGGTCGGTGTTCCCGACTTCGGCAACGACCTGCGGTTCCGCGATCCGACTACGAACCGGTTGTCCGGCCCGTTCGTGCCGGTCGACTTCCGCAAGCACGCCGAGGCGATGGGTGCGCTCGCGATCCTGGCGCCCAGCCTGGACGCGATCTCGGCGGCGCTCGCCGCGGCCGACCGCCACGACGGCGTGACGGTCATCGTCGTCCCGACCGACTCCGAGCAGCGCGTCCCCGGCTTTGATGGCTGGTGGGAGGTGCCGGCCGCGGAGGTGAGTGCTCAGGAAGGCGTGCGCGCCGCGCGTCGCGCCTATGAAGAGGCGCGCACGCTCCAGCGGCTCGGGTGACCGGAGTGGTCGTCGGGGACGGCGAGATAGGACCGGACGCGGATCTCGCCACGCGGGCCCGCTACGGCCGGTGGCTCGTCGTCCGGACCGTCGCGTCGAGCGGCGCCGGTCACATCGGCGGCCCGCTCTCGGCGATGGACCTCTGGGTCGCGCTCTATTTCCGCGTCCTGAACATTCGTCCAGCCGACCCGGCGTGGCCCCATCGCGACCGGTTCATCCTCTCGAAGGGCCACTCGGCGATCGGTCTGTATGCCGTGATGGCCCAGCGCGGCTACTTCCCAGTCGACGAGCTGGCGACCTTCGATCGAGGCGACTCCCGTCTGCAGGGCCACCCGGACATGACATGCCTGCCGGGCCTCGACGCCTCGACAGGGTCGCTTGGCCAGGGCCTGGCGGTCGGTGTCGGGATCGCCCTCGGCGCCCGACTCCGCGGCCTCCCGTTCCGGACATGGGTGATGCTTGGCGACGGCGAGTGCCAGGAGGGCATGGTCTGGGAGGCGACCCTGGCGGCGTCCCGGCTCGGCCTCGAAAACCTCATGGCGATCGTCGATGTCAACGGGCTCCAGCAGTACGGCCTGCCCAAGGTGCTGGAAGCAAGTCGGGGCGACCGACGCGAGCCCTGGCCCGGCGATCAGCTGCGACGTGTCTTCCAGAGCTTCGATTGGCGGGTCCTGGACGTGGACGGCCACGACTTCGACTCGATCCTGGCGGCGTGCGACATCGCTCGCGACGGAAAGTCCGCCGGGCGACCAACGGTGATCCTCGCCCGAACCATCAAGGGCCGCGGCCTGTCCTTCATGGAAGGACGCCACGCGTGGCACGCCCGGATCCCGACGCCGGACGAGGTCGAGCAGGCCCGCCTGGAGCTGGGGATCGACGAATCCGGGCGCCCGGCGTGAGGTCGCAGCGCGAGACCTGGGGCGCGACGCTCGTGGAGCTGGCCGAGACGAACGGCGACATCCTCGTGCTCGACGGGGACCTGGCCAACTCGACCAAGGCCGATCTTTTCGCCGAGGCCCACCCGGCACGGTTCATCGAACTCGGCATCGCCGAGCAGGCGATGGTCGGAGTCGCCGCCGGTCTGGCGTCGTTGGGTTTCGTCCCGTGGCTCTCTTCGTTTGCGGTGTTCCTAACCCACCGCTCGCTGGACCAGATCCGTCTCCTCGTGGCCCAGCCGGGGGCCAATGTCAAGATCGGAGCAGCCTATGCCGGGCTCCTGACCGGCCTCACCGGGAAGACCCACCAGGATGTTCAGGACCTTGCGATCATGCGGGCCATGCCGGGCATGACCGTCCTGGCCCCGGGCGATGACATCGAATGTGCCGCGATGGTCCGCTGGGCGACGGACATCGACGGACCCGTCTACCTCCGCCTTACGCGCGACCCCACGCCGCGACTATTCGACGACACGTACGAGTTCGCCCCGGGCCGTGTGCATCGCCTGCGTGAGGGCCGCGACGCCGTGCTGGTGTCGACCGGTCCCCAGACCAGCCGTTGCCTGGCGGCGGCATCGATCCTCGCGACCGGCGGGATCGATGCCGGCGTGGTCCACATCCCGTCGATCAAGCCGGTGGACGGCGGCGCGATCCTGACCGCGGCACGTGCCGTTGACCTTGTCGTGACGGTGGAGGAGCACTCGGTCATCGGCGGGCTTGGCGGCCTCGTGGCCGAGACGGTCGCCGTGGCGGGCCATGGCCGGCTGGTCCGGATCGGGCTCGAGGACTGCTGGGGCGAGTCCGCCCCGAACGCCTTCCTCCTTGATCGCCACGGACTCAGCCCGGAGCGGATCGCCGATCGCGTCCGTCGGGAGCTTGGCGGCTCGGGCCGGGTGGCGTCGTCAACGGATGAGCACAATCGAGGAGGCGACCAATGAGCAGGGAGCGCATCAACCACGTCCGGCCGGGAGCCGGGCCGGGCATCGTGCTGTCGGTCACGCCTGATTCGATTGGCTGGCGACATGTCTCGACGAGCGTCGTCATCATCGAGGACGGCGACCGTCACGAGGCCGACAGCGGCGACGAGGAGATCGCGATCGTGCCCCTCGCCGGCAGCGCGCGGCTCGAGTTCGCCGGCCAGGTCCACGAGGTCTCGCGGACGGACGTGTTCTCGCAGCGGGCGAGCATCGCCTACCTCCCGCCGCGGACGAGCTACGCGATCACGGCCCGACGCGGGTTTGAGTTCGCCACTGGCGGCGCGCTGGCCGAGGGCCGCCTGCCCGCCCGTCTGATCGCGGCTGAGGAGCTTCCCGGCGGGCTGCGCGGCGCCGCGAACGTCGCTCGGGGCGTCACCGGTACGCTCGACCTGACGCTGCCCGCCGAGCGCCTCCTGGCGTACGAAGTCGTCACGCCCAGCGGCAACTGGTCGAGCTTCCCGCCCCACCTCCACGACGGGACCAACGGCAGCACGGCCCACGAGGAGACGTACTACTACCGGATCGAGCCACGCGATGGCTTCGCCGTCCAGCGGATCTACGGCACTGCGAGCGGTGTCGATCTGACGCTGACCGCCCGCCATGGCGACCTGATCCTCGTCCACGAAGGCTTCCACACCGTGGCCGCCGCCCCCGGCAGCAACGTCTACTACCTGAACTTCCTGGCCGGTGACGTCCGGCCGGTGACCCAGTTCGTCGACCCGGCTTACGCCTGGGTGGCCGACGACTGGGCCGGGAGGCCGGTCGCGATCCCGATCGGCGCCGCTTCGGAAGATGGCCCGTAGGGGGCGAGAGGGCAGTCGTTGGCTCGGCCGGCCGTGCCGGGACGAGGATCCCGACGTCGGCAGGCAAGCGGTTCGCTTCACTCGGGCCCGCCGATGCCGTCCGCATTTCCGGATATTGACGGTCGCCGACGGCCGGTGGTACCGTCGCTGCAATCGGTTGCGCAACCTTGAGGAGGATGCCGTCGGATGCCAGGCCCAGGACTCGATCTGCTCGGGCCAGAGGAGCTCGCACAGCTGACCGACGTCCTCGCCAGCGGCCACCTGTCACGCTACGGTCCGGATGACGCCACCTTCCCGGCCAAGGTCCGCCGGTTCGAGGAGCTCGTCGCCGCCGAATCCGGAACCCGCTTCGCACTCGCGGTGAACTCCGGGACCAGTGCCTTGTTCCTTGCGATAACCGCCCTCGGGATCGGGCCCGGCGACGAGGTGATCGTCCCCGGCTTCACGTTCGTGGCCACGATCTCGTCGATCGTGTATGCCCGGGCGCGGCCGGTCCTCGCCGAGGTCGACGAGACCTTCAACCTCGATCCGGCCGATGTCGAGGCCCGGATCACGGCGCGGACGCGGGCGATCGTCGCGGTCCACATGCTCGGCAACCCCGCCCGGCTCGACGAGATCAAGGCAGTCGCGGCGCGCCACGGCATCCCGCTGATCGAGGATGCCGCGCAGGCATTCGGGGCCGAGTATCGCGGCCGGTGGGTCGGCGGCCAGGGAACGGCCGGGATCTACAGCTTCAACGAATTCAAGACGATCACCTGCGGCGACGGCGGGATGCTCGTCACCGATGACGAAGCCCTCTATCGTCGGGCGTTCGCCATGCACGATCAGGGACACAGCCCGAACCGCAGCGGGATCGAGGTCGGCAACCGGCCGTTTCTCGGCCTGAACCTGCGGATGACTGAGCTCCAGGGCGCCGTCCTGCTGGCCCAGGTCGCCCGGCTCGACCAGATCCGGACCCATCTCCGGGCGAACCGCGACCTCGTCCAGTCGATCGTGGGCGAGGTCCCGGGGCTCTGCTTCCGCCAGCAGCCCGATCCGGACGGCGACCTAGCAACGCACCTCGTCGTGATCTTCCCGGATGCTGCCAGTGCGGCTGCGGTCAGCTCCGAGCTCGGGTCGATCACCCTCGCGGCGTCCGGGTGGCACGTCTACAACCACATGGAGCACGTGCTCTCCGGCCGGACCGTGACGGGCCGGGGATGCCCGTTCGACTGCTCGTGCACCGATGACCGTCCGGCGAACTATGTGGCGGGGATGCTCCCGGCAACCGACGCGCTCCTCGAGCGATCGATGTCCTTCTCGATCGGGGTCCAGGATCCGAACCTCGCTCCATTCGGACTGCAGATGCGCGACGGGGCGGATGTCGCCCGCGCCCGGGCGGAGCAGTTCCGGGCGATCGCAGCCCGCGTCCTGCTGGGCGGTGGACAGTGACGGCGATCGATCCGGACGAACCGCTCGCCCGTCGAGTCACGCTCGACGACGTGGGCCGGCGAGCGGGAGTCTCGCGGGCGACGGCGTCGCGCTCCCTGAGCGACGATCCCCGCATCAGCGTGGCGACACGCGCGGCGGTCAAGCAGGCGGCGACCGATCTGCATTACGTCCCGAACATCGCGGCGCGCAGTCTTCGGGCGCAGCGGACGAAGATCCTCGGGCTGCTGCTGGCGAACCTCAGCGATCCCGTCCACGGCCAGATCGCGGCCGCCTTCGAGCAGGAGGCGTGGCGCAGCGGCTACCAGGTCCTCTTCGCGGCGGGACTCCAGGAGGTCGAGCTCGAGCGGAAGGCCCTCCGGGTGTTCACCGAGCATGCGACCGAAGGTGTCGCGATGGTGTCCAGCGTCATGTCCCCGGCCGAGGCCCAGACCCGAGTCCGGCCCGGCCGGCTGATGGTCGGCCAGCCCGACCACGAACGGGTCGGCCGCTACCGCGGCCCGCTGACCCCCGGCGTAATGATGACCGACGACGCGAGCGGCGTGGACCAGGTGGTCGACCACCTGGTGGGTCTCGGGTTTCGCGACATCGCCTACGTCGGGAGCGGAACGCGCGCCTCGAGCACGGTCCATCGCGAGGCGGTCGGCGTCGCGCTGGAGCGGCACGGCATCTCGGTAAACCTGGACCGCTTCCCCAGCCCTGACGACGCCTGGCGCCGCTGCGACGAGATCGCCCCGCTCATCGCGGCCGACCTGCCGGAGGCGCTTGTCTGCTACGAGGATGTCCAGGCGCTCGCGCTCATGGATTCACTGCGTCGCGTTGGCGTGCGGACCCCGGACGACGTCGCGATCGTTGGCTTCGACGGCATCCTATTCGCCGAGATCTCCAGTCCGCGCCTGACGACCGTCCGGACGCCGCTGGCCGAGCTCGGCCAGCTGATCGCCGCCTCCTTGATCGAGGCGATCTCGACCGGGGCCCTGCCCGATGCGAGGGTCCTGCCGGTCGAGCTCGTCGTCCGCGAGAGCGCTCAACCCGCGCGGTCGGTCGTCGCGAGCTCGGCCAATGGCTGATTACCCGCGGCCCGACAGTGGTCCCGCGATCGAGCTCGTCGACGCGACGAAGCGCTACGGCGATGTGGTCGCCCTCGACGGCGTCTCGCTGCGGATCGATCACGGTGAGTTCTTCTGCCTGCTCGGTCCATCCGGCTGCGGCAAGACGACGACCCTGAACCTCCTCGGCGGGTTTTTGCCGCTCTCCTCCGGCGAGCTCCGGATCGAGGGCCGACGGGTGAACGACATGCCGCCGCACAAGCGCAACGTCAACACGGTCTTCCAGAATTACGCCCTGTTCCCCCACATGACGGTCGCCCAGAACGTCGAATTCGGGCTGCGGATGGAGGGTCTGCCGCGGGTTGAGGTGACGCGACGCGTCGACGAGTATCTCGACCTCGTAGGTCTCACCTCCCATGGACGGAGGTCGCCGTCGCAGCTGTCCGGCGGACAGCAGCAGCGGGTGGCGCTGGCCCGGGCGCTCGCCAAGCGGCCGGCCGTCCTTCTCCTCGACGAGCCGCTCGGTGCACTGGACCTGAAGCTCCGCCACCAGATGCAGCTCGAGCTCGGCCGCATCCATCGCCAGGTCGGGACGACCTTCGTGTTCGTCACCCACGATCAGGAGGAGGCCCTCTCGATGTCCACGCGCATCGCCGTGATGTCCGGTGGCCGGATCAGCCAGATCGGCACGCCGCGCGAGATCTACGGGCGGCCGGCCGACCGGTTCGTTGCCGCGTTCATCGGCGAGTCCAACTTCCTGGCGGGCTCAATCGCCACCGACGCCGCTGGATCCGAATTCGTCCTGGACGGCGGCGAACGGATGCCCCTGGCATCGGGATTGGGAGCCGGTCCCGCCACGCTCATGCTCCGGCCGGAGTCGCTGGCCGTCGGCCCGGTCGGCAGTGCGCCAGGGCCGTGGATCCGCGGCCGGGTCGTCGGGGAGGCGTTCATCGGCAACCACACCCGGGTCACGGTCAATACAGCAGCCGGCGCCCTCGTCGTGCACCGCCTCCATGACGGGCGAGCCGGGGAGGTGGTCGCTCCGAGCAAGATCGATGAGGAGGCATCGGTCTGGTGGTCACCCGACGCAGCGATCGTTATGGAAGCATCGGAACGAGGAGTCAACGATGGATCCTTTGGATAGCAGTCTGAGCCGGCGGCGCTTCTTGAAGGCAACGGCCGGGGTCGGTGGTCTCGTCGCGTTCGGCGGTATCGCCGCCGCCTGCTCGGCGCCTGCCGCGAGCACTCCGGCAGGGAGCAGCGCCGTCCTACCGTCCGCGGGCGGCCCCTCCGCCAGCGTCGTCGCGAGCGCCGTGGCCGCGGCCACCGGGACGTTCAACTGGATGACGTGGAGCGACCACTACTACGAAGAGCAGCTCGCCGACATCTCGAGTGGCGCCCAAATCAAGACGAGCGTCTCGGAGCTCGCCGACAACTCCGAGGGCTTCACCAAGGTGAAGGAGGTGGGCGGCCAGCTCGACATGATCTCGGGCGACGCGCTATGGGTGCCGAAGTACTTCGAGGACGGCCTCATCGAGGCATGGGACATCAATGAGCTGGCCGTCTCGAAGCAGCTCTACTCCATCGCCCGCGAGTTCCAGATCTGGACCAAGCCCGAGGGGTACTTGGGATATCCGTTCGGCTGGTCGCCCGTCCAGCTCTACTACAACCCGAAGTTCGTCACGACCGCCCCGGACTCGTGGGAGGTCCTGCTCGATCCGAAGTACAAAGGCCACATCGTGGTCGAGAACCAGCCCGTCGAGATCGTGGCCTACATGGCGAAGCTCGGTGGCGCCGTCGATCCCTACAACATGACCGACGCCGAGCTCGCTACGGCGAAGGACCTGATGACCAGGCTCAAGCCGAACCTTCTCAAACTCACCCAACAGAACACGGAGACGATCTCGGCCCTCGTCAGCGAGGAGGCCTGGATCGCCACCGGTAACCTCGGCGCCGAGGAGCGGGTCAAGGAGGCCAAAGGCCCCGAGATCAAAGGCTTCACCCCGAAGGAAGGGACCGTCGGCTGGATGGACGCCGAGATGCTCGTCAAGGGCGGCAAGAACAACGCCCTCCTGAAGCCGTTTCTTGAGGTCGCCGAGCAGGCCAACTACATCGCCGAGAACTTCATCAAGTACGGTCGACCCCTGTTCAACGAGGAGGCGTACAAGCTCCTGGTCGACAAGGGTCACAAGGATCGGGCCGACCGGTTCCTGTACAACAAGCCCGAAACCGTCTTGGAAATGACCCTCAAGGGCCCCGGATCGTCCACCCAGGGCGCCATCGCCGCGTTCAACGAGGTGTTCGGCGCCTAGCCGCCGGCACCGACGTCCAGTGTACGAGAGCCGTCCTCGATGAGTCGTCTGCGCGTCTCCCCGGATCGTCCCGCGTCGCCTGCCCCGGTCGGGGCGGCGA
>JACCVQ010000198.1 GCA_013698095.1 Chloroflexota bacterium | reverse complement strand
CTCGGCTGGGCCGAGCGCTACGGCTACGGCGCGCGGGTCGTGTGGCCGCTCGAGGGCGGCCGAATCAGCCAGCGCTTCGGGCCGACCACCTTCACCGGCGAGCCGCGGCTCTGCTATCAGGGCACCTGCTACGAGCACTTCCACGATGGGCTCGATCTGGCTGCGCCGATCGGCACGCCCGTCCAGGCGATCGCCTCCGGGCGGGTGACGATCGCCGGCCGCCTGTCTGACGGCGCGGTTGTGGTCGAGATCGAGCACAGCCCGGACGTCCTCTCGCGGTACGGCCACCTCGAGTCAGGACTCCGTGTACGGGTCGGTGAGTCCGTGACGACCGGCGAAGCCATCGGGTCGGTTGGTCTGACCGGCAACACGACCGGGCCGCACCTCCATTTCGAGATCTACGCCTCGGGCGAACCGATCGACCCACTCCTCGTCCTGCCACCCAGCGGATCACCACGAGGCTCGCCATGACCGACACAATGCTCGGCCCGCTCTTCACCCTCGTTTCGATCGCGCTCCCAGTTGGCATCGCCTGTCTCACCGTGGCCACGACGGTCGCCGTCGCGCCACGCGTCGTCGTGCTCCTCCGCCAGCGCTCGTACGACCGCGCGACCGTTGGAGAGCGGCTGTACGGGACGCTGCGCCTCGACCCGGGAGCGGCCGCCGATCGGGACGGCGCGGCGCGCCTGATCGCGGCCCTCCATCCGGGAGGTCGCCGCGGCGTGTCGGCGTGGGCCAGCGGCTGGCCACAGCTCGGCCTCGCGATCCGGTGGGTGGACGGCCGCGCACGGTGGGAGATCGAGGCGCCGCGCCAGCTCGGACGCTCGATCGAGATGGCCGTCGCCGCCGCCTTTCCTGGAGCCGAGCTCGATCGAGCGGAGGCGCCGAGATTGGAGGTGCCTTCGCTCCGGCTCGCTATCCGTGGTGAGCCCCCGGAGGCTGCCGGGCCCGGGACGTCGTCGAACCTCGGCGCCATCCTCGTCGAGCTCCTCGCGCGCCTTCCGGATGGCGGGTCGGCGGCCTGGCGTCTCCACGTCACGCCCCTTCCGCCCGCCAAGGACCAGCGGTCCGACGACGCCCCGGGCAAGGGCGAGATGCTCCTCGACTCATTCCTCAACCGGCCGTCGAGAGCCGCATCGGCGTCGGCGCGCACTCTCCCGACACGCGCGCCGGGCCCGTTGTTCTCGGTGACTGCCGACCTCGAGGCGAGCGCGACCAACCCGGCCGCGGCCCGGGCCTGGCTGTTCGATGCGATCGGTGCGGTCGGCTCGCTTCGGTCGGCCGGCTGGACGATCGAGGCAACGGTCGGGGGATGGTCACACCCGATGCGGGTGTCGGCCCGTGATCTCGCCGAGCTGTGGGGTCTCGCCGGGGCCGCGGATGAGTCGCGGCCGGTCGATGTGATCCGGAGCCGGCGCCTCCCGGCGCCGCTCGTCATAGCGCAGCCCGGCCTGCGGGCGATCGGGCTCGACGCCGGCCGTCCGGTCCTCGTGCCCGAGAGCCTGTTCGCCCGCCATTTCGTGCTGCTCGGGCGGACGGGATCGGGCAAGAGCACCGAGCTCGTCGCCCTCGCCGCCGACGACCTGCGAGCCGGACGGGGCTTCACCTTCATTGACCCGCACGGCGACGCGGTCGCGCGCCTCCTCGACGCGGTACCGCCGGAGCAGGCCCATCGGGTCCACCTCCTCGAGCTCGCCGAGAAGGATCATCCGCGAGCGTTCAACCCGATCGAGCTCGACGGTGCCGATCCGGAGCTCGTCGCCGCCCAGTTCGTCGACACGATGAGCGACCTGTACTTCGCCGGGCTCGCGTCCCCGCCGCACCGCCAGCTGCAGTACCTCCGCTCGGCCCTGATGACCCTCCTGCTGCGGGCCAACCCCGAGGGCGTCCCGTGGACGCTCGAATCGCTCAACCGATTGCTCATCGACCCGATCTTCCGCGAGGAGATCGTCAACGGTCTGACGGATCCGATCCTGCTGGCCTTCTGGAAGCACCAGTGGCCGCGGCGGGGCGGATCCGATCCGTCTGCCGACGCGCTCACGAGCAAACTTGCAGCGTTCCTCAGCTATCCCTCGATCCGGGCGATCGTCAGCGCACCCGTGTCGACCATCCGGCCCCGGCGGATCATGGATGCCGGCGAGGTGCTCCTGGTTGACCTGTCACGGGCAGGTGGCGACAACGCCTGGCTGTTCGGTGGGCTCGTGATCGCCCGCTACTACGTCGACGCGCTGGGACGCCAGGCGATGCCGCCGGCAGCCCGGGTGCCCCACACCCTATATGTGGACGAGGTCCAGAACTTCGACACCAGCGCCATCCGCGGGACGCTAGCCCAGGGCCGCAAGTTCGCCCTCCAGGCCGGCCTCGCGACCCAATATTTCGACAGCCTCGGCCGCGAACTCCAGCGCGGCATCCGAGCGAACGTGGCGACGACGATGCTCCTCCAGCCCTCGGCCGACGACGCCCGTCTCCTGCGCGACGAGATGGCGCCACTGACCGAACGCGATCTGCTCAACCTGCCGCGCTACCGGATGGCCGTCCGGACCGAATTCGATGGCCAGTCCCGGGTCCTCACCGCCGACATCCTGCCGGAGGTGCCGA
>JACCVQ010000163.1 GCA_013698095.1 Chloroflexota bacterium | reverse complement strand
GGCCTCGCTCGGCTGTCGCCACCGAGCCGCCCGTGGCCTGCGCCCGCGCCACGGTCGAAGGGGCTGCACTCGCCCGCAGCGCGGCCGTGACCGGGTCGGGCTCGAGCGACATCGGGACCGCGACCAGCGTCGACGGACCGGTCGTTGGGCTGAGCCGGAACGGGGCGGGCCGCGTCGCGACGGTCGGGGCGTTGACATCGACCGATGGGCCGGTGGGCGCAGGCTCGACGGCGGCTGGCGTCGGCTCATGGCCGTTCGTCGGTCGAACAGACGTTCCGATCAACGGATCGCCGGCCGGTCCCGTGACGCCGGCGCCGGTGACGGCCGGCGGGATGCCCCGACCCAGACCCACGCTTCGTCGGCCGGTGGCCGCGGGCTCGCCGGTCGCCACCAGCTCGTCACGCGAACGGCGGTCGCCCGGGCCGCCGAGCGCCGGTCCGTGGGCAACGCGCGCAGCGCCGGGATCGGCCAGTGTCGACGACATCCGTGAGTGGATCGCGTTCGGCGAGACGGTCAGACGGATCTCGCGAGAGGCGCCGGGGCGGGCGCGGAGGACCTCGATCAGGGCCGCTCCGCTGACGAGCCCCAGGATCAGCCCCAGGGCAAGGAACGCGAATTCACTCGCGGACAAGATCCTGCTGTCCTCCTCGGCCCCCGATCCGCCAGACGACGACCCCAAGGTGAGCGTAGCTGCGCGCTGCGGCGCGGTCAACTCGGTGCGCCGCCGATGCCGGGTCCCGAGAGGCCGCGCGTTTTGCGGCAGCGGAGCCGCGGATGGTAGATTGCATGGGCCGGCCGCGACCCTTCGCGTCGTGCCGGAGCGCACTCGAACCCCGGGCCCCCGACGCATCGAAAGGCACGTCCTCGACCTTGGCGATCGACCCCCTCCAGGAATTCCTCGTCCAGCCCGTCGACGCCTCCTGGCTCCAATGCAACATCGAGTGCCAGGAAGCGTGCCCGGTCGGGACCAACTGCCGCGGCTACCTCAATCTCGCCGCTGAAGGGCGGTTCGAGGAGGGCTACATCCTGTCGCGCGAGCCAAACCCGGTCGCGGCGATGTGCTCGTATGTCTGCTCCGCGCCGTGCGAGCGGGCCTGCCGCCGCGGCGACATCGACCGGCCGCTGGCAATCCGGGCGATGAAGCGGTTCCTCGTCGAGTGGCACGAGGCCTCGGGCATCCCCGACGTCATGCCCCAGATCACGCCACGGGCCGAGCGGGTCGCGGTCATCGGGGCGGGTCCGGCCGGCATCGCCGTCGCTCGCGAGCTGGCGACGAAGGGCTTCCAGGTCACGGTCTTCGACAGCCTCCCGTACGGCGGCGGCACGATGCTCATCGGCGTCCCCGCCTTCCGCCTGCCGCGCGAGGCGATCGAGATGGACGTCCGGCTCGTCGAACGACTCGGGGTCACGTTCCGGTTCAACACGACGATCGGCAAGGACATCCCCATGGAGGACCTCCAGCGGGATTACGATGCGATTGCCCTGACGGCCGGGGCAATGGACGCGGTCGCGCTCGACATCCCCGGTGGTGACTTCGACGGGGTCGACTACGGGGTCGACTTCATGAAGAAGGCGAACCTCGGCCAGGACCTCTATGTCGGCAAGGACGTGGTGGTGATCGGCGGCGGCTACACCGCGATGGACTGCTCCCGGACGAGCCTCCGCCACGGCGCCGAGCGGGTCTCGATCGTCTACCGCCGGACGCGCTCCGAGCTGGTCGTCGACGAGGAGGAGCTCGGCGAGACCGAGCGCGAAGGCGTCCGGATGGAGTTCCTCGCCAGCCCGGTGGAGGTCCTCGGCGAGGAGGGCCACGTCACCGGCGTGAAATTCATCCGCAACCGGCTCGGCGAGCCCGATGCCTCCGGCCGCCGCTCGCCCGTGCCGATCGAGGGCAGCGAGTTCGTGATCCCGGCCGACGTCGTCATCCCGGCCGTCTCCCAGGCCGCCGACCTGACCTTCCTGCCGGTCGAGGCCTCGTTCGAGATCAACCGCGGCCGGGTCAAGGTGGATCCGGCCACGTACGCAACGAACGTTCGCGGCGTCTTTGCCTGCGGCGACTTCGTGACCGGTCCGACGACCCTGATCGAAGCGGCCGGCCACGGCAAGAAGTGCGCCTACGCGATCGATCGCTACCTGGCCGGCCGGACCGACGTGACCGTGACCCCGAACGTGAAGATCACGAGCTCGTGGCGCCACGACATGCCCGAGTTCTACGACGTCCTGCCGCGCCAGCACATCCCGATGGCGCCGGTCCAGGCCCGGATGCCGTCGACCGATCCGGAGGTCAACTTCACGACCCCGGTCGAGCTCGGCTACGACGCCACCGCAGCCGTCGCCGAGTCGACCCGCTGCCTGATGTGCAACTACAACATCTGGTTCGATCCGTTCCGGTGCGTCCTGTGCGGCGCCTGCGCGGATGTCTGCCCCGAGGGCGTCATCCACATGGTCGACGTCAACCAGCTCAAGACCGAGGCCCTCCTGCCCGAGATCGAGGAGTCGTACGGCTGGGCCAACGGGGCGGCGATGATCCTCGACGAGGAGCGTTGCATCCGCTGCGCCTTGTGCGTCAAGCGGTGCCCGTTCGACGCCATTACGATGGAACGGTTCGAGCTTCAGGAGATCTCGACGGACGGCCGGCTCTACAAGGAGTCGTACAGGGACGCGCAACTGGCCGGAACCCCCGGCGTCGCAGGAGGAGCCCGGTGAGTTTCCTCGAGCGGGTGGATCAGACCATCCGCCGAAGCCCCGTCTGGCGCTCGCTGTTCCGTCAGCCGTACCCCAACGACGAGCGGTCGCGGGCGTACGCGGTGATGAACAACGTCTTCCTGCACATCCATCCGGTGCGGGTCCGCCAGCACGCGGTGAAGTTCGCCTACACGTTCTGCCTCGGTGGGCTGTCCTTCTTCCTGTTCCTCGTCCTGACGATCACCGGCGTCTACCTGATGTTCTTCTACGTCCCGTCGGCGACGCTGGCGTATACGAACATCCTCGACATCCAGAGCCAGGTGACGTTCGGGTTGCTGACCCGGAACATCCACCGTTGGGCCGCTCACCTGATGGTGTTCTTCGTCTTCCTCCACATGATGCGGGTCTTCTACCACGGCGCCTACAAGCCGCCACGCGAGTTCAACTGGGTCGTGGGCGTGGTCCTGCTGTTCCTGACGATCATGCTGAGCTTCACCGGCTACCTGCTGCCGTGGGACCAGATCGCGTACTGGGCGATCACGATCGGCACGAACATGGGTGGCTACGCCCCGCTCCTGAACGTCCCGGTGAATCGCCTCCTGCTCGGCGGCCTCGAGGTCGGCCAGAACACCCTGCTCCGGTTCTACGTGCTCCACATCATGGTCTTCCCGTTGGCCGCTGCGATCTTCCTGGCCGTCCACTTCTGGCGCATCCGCAAGGACGGTGGAATCAGTGGACCTTTGTGATGTCGAACCGGCTCGTCGGCCTCGGCGGAGCTCGGCCTTGGACATCGGTGAGCGATGACTGACACAAAGGCTCCACCGGAGAAACGAGTCGTCCTTCCTGTCGATCCGACGCGGCGGACGGAGATCGACAAGCAGCGGGTGCCGATGTCGGCGCGGCCGTACCGGTTGCTTGCCCTCGTCAAGCAGGACGCCGTGGTTCGGGTCCAGAAGGAACCCGACGACACGGTCATGACCTGGCCGCACCTCCTGTCGATCGAGTTCTTCGCGGCCGGGATGATGAGCATCTTCCTGCTCCTGATGGGCCTCTTCATCAACGCCCCGCTCGAGGAGCTCGCGAACAGCAACGTGACCCCGGCCGTGGCCAAGGCGCCGTGGTATTTCCTCGGGCTCCAGGAGCTCCTCGCCTACTTCCATCCGACCGTCGCCGGCGTCCTCACCCCGCTGCTCGTGCTCGTCGGGGCGGGCTTCATCCCGTACGTCGATCGCGGTAACCTCACGGCGACCCGCCCGTCCGAGCGCAAGACCGCCGTCGTCCTGTTCACGATGTTCTGCGCCCTCGGCCTGATCCTGACGTTCGTCGGGATCTTCTTCCGGGGCCCCGGCTACAGCTTCGTGATCCCGTACCTGCCGTTCTTCGAGAACACCACGCCCGGCCTCCATTTCTCCCTCTGATCGACCGAGAGACCGATGACCCCGATGAGCGATCGACCATGAGCAACTACCACGTGGAGCCGGTTGACCGGCCGAAGGCGCTTGCGCCGGAAGCGATCAAGTCGCTTCGTCGGTCGCAGGTCAAGGGCATCTCGCGGCGCCAGCTCCTGCGCTACTCGATCGGCGGCGGCGTGGCGCTCTGGCTTCTCGAGGTGACGGCCGGGACCGTCGCCTTCATCTGGCCCAACCTGACCGGCGGCTTCGGGAGCAAGGTCCGGATCGGGACGCTCGAGGACGTGAAGCTCGCCAACATCAGCCTGCCGATCGCCGACGGCTTCCCGGCCTATGTCCCGGAGGCCCGGGCGTACATCGTCCTGGTCAACACCGGCCGGCAGCAGTTCGTGGCCGGAGAGGATCCGACGGGCGACGGCGCCGCACTCAACGTCCGCGGCCTGTATCAGCGCTGTCCCCACCTCGGCTGCAAGCCCAATCCGTGCCTGAAGAACTTCTGGCTGGAGTGCCCCTGCCACGGCTCGCGCTATGACCGGCTCGGGATCAAGGCCGACGGGGCGCAGTACGGGCCGGCCGCCCGTGGCATGGACCGCTTCGCGGCCAGCGTCGACGGCTCGGGAGTCCTGACCCTCGACACGGGCAAGATCACGCTCGGGCCGCTGCCGGTCGCCGTCGGCCAGCCCGGGATCATCCCGCCGCGCACGCCCACGGGCTGCATCTGATGACCGACCAGACCCCGTCGACGCCGGCTCCCGTACCTGACGAGGTGGCGGCCGGACGGGACGATGCCCAGGAGCGGCTGCCCGCCGTCGTGCCCCAGGAGCGGATGCCGGCGGAGCGGTTCAGCGCCGTGCCCTCGGTCAAGTCGACCGCCGGCCTGACCCCGCAGCGGTCGGCCGGGATCGTCCGCCAGTCCGCGGCGGCCCGCTGGCTCGGCCTCCTGACCGTCATCTTCGTCAGCCTGTTCATCGTCGGCTACTGGTTCTACGAGCTCGGCGCCCCGGCCGGCATCTCGAAATCGCGCCTCGCGACCGAGATCGATCAACAACAGGTCACCGCCGTCCAGCGCGGCTACAACCTGTACGAGGCGAACTGCGCCCGATGCCACGGCCCCAACGGTCTCGGCCCCGACGAACCCGACGCCGCCGCGAAGGCCGCAGCCGGCCAGGGCTACATCGGCCCAAAGCTCAACTCTCAGGAGAAGCTGTTCGCTCACCTGAGCGAGGCCTACATCGAGAACGTCCTGCTCGTCGGCGGGCGCTACGTCTGCGGCAACGCCAAGTCGGCGATGCCGGTCTGGTCCGATCAGGCCAACCCGCCGGGACCCCTGAATTACCGCCAGATCCAGGAGCTGATCGCCTTCCTCCGGGCGCCCAGCGACAAGGAGTACGAGGTCCGCGATCACGGCACCAACGAGCCGGTGATCGACCCCGCGACCGGCGAGGAGGAGCACTTCAAGGGCTGGCGCGACCCGAACTACAAGCCGGCGGCCGGGGCGACGCCATATCCCGACTGCTACCTGAAGGCCCTCGAGGGCGGCGCCGGCGGATCCGCCGCGCCGGGCGCCTCGATCGATCCGAGCGCGCCGACGGTGACCGTGGCCACCAATGACGGCGCGGCGACGGCGGGCTTCGAGCCCAAGACCCTCGAGGCGAAGGCAGACACCGCGTTCACCCTCGTCTTCGAGAACAAGGATTCGACGACCGGTCCCCACAACATCGTGATCAACGACTCGGCGAACGCCCCGGTTGCGATGGGCGACACGAGCTTCTTCACCGGCCCCGCGACCAGGTCCTACGCCGTGCCGGCCCTCAAGGCGGGGTCGTACAAGTTCCTCTGCACGGTCCACCCCACGACCATGACGGGGACCCTCGAAGCGAAGTAGCGAGACGCCGACGATCGGCAGCGATGCCGGGCAGCCGCAGGCGGCCCGGTCGGAACGGAGGACGATGGCCCAGCAGGCCCTGTACCCGGGAACGACACAGACCCGCCGCCGAGCGCTCTTCGGGCTGCTCGACGCGAACGGCTGGGCGTGGGCGACCCTGAAGGCGTCCTTCTGGTTCGTCCTTCTGATCTTCATGCTCGGCTACGTCCCGGATCGGGCCTACTACTTCACGGTCAACAGGACGATCGACCTCGGGATCCTCGCCTGGAGCCCTGTCAACTTCTGCCCCGAGAACAACAAATCCCTGCCATGCCCCGCTCCGGCCGGAGCCGTTGTGCCGTGGGCTCTGTCACCGCCCGAGATCGCCCTGCCCCAGGCCCGGACCGACGGGGCGATCGTCCAGTCCGGGACCACGATCCTGTATGTCGGTGGCTTCGACGGCACGAACGTCACGGACAGCACCTACGTCGCGAAGGCATCCGGCAGCGGCAACTTCGACACGTGGGCCGACGGACCGAAGCTCCCCGCGCCGCGCTCGAATGCGGCCGTGATCTATTCGGGCGGCAAGATCTACGCGGTCGGCGGCAATGACGCCGCCGGCAAGCCGACGACGACCGTCTTCATCCTGACCCCGGATGCAACGACCGGCGCCCTAGGCGAATGGCAGACGACGGAGGAAGCCAAGGTCGACCTGGCCCTTCCCGAGCCTCGTGCCGGCGCGGCGATCGTCGCCGCCACCGACGGGCTGATGCTCGTCGGCGGGACGAACGGGACGGCGCCCGTCAACACCGTGCTGAAGACGACGTTCGACCTCAAGGGCGTGCCGAGCAAGTGGGCCGCGGAGCCGGGCACCCTGTTCACGGCTGTCACGGACGCGTCTGCGGGCCTGGTCGGGAGCTACCTCTGGGTCTATGGCGGGACCGCCGCCGACGGCAAGGCCCTCACCACGGTTCAGCGCGGCGAGTTCGGGACCGGGGCCGATGCGACGAAGATCGTCCGCTTCGGGGTGAGAGGCGGCTCGACCGAGCTGCCCGCCGCTCGCACCAACCTGGCCGGATTCACGGCCAACGGCGCCCTGTATGCGATCGGTGGGTCTGACGGGGCAACTCCCCAGAGCACGCTCTATTGGGCGACCCCGAACGCCACCGGCGACATCCCCGAGTGGAAGCACCTCGACGTCAGCGACCTGCCGGCCGGCGGCAATGCCGGCGGAGCGCCGATGATCCTGGGCCCCAACGCGATCATCGTCGGCGGGACCACGGCCAGCGGGCCGACGACCGCCAGCATCCGAGCGAACGTCGCGCCCGAAGCCCCGTTCTTCCAGCTTGGCCTCGTCGGCGCCACGGTTCCGGCCCTGAAGATCGACGGCGAGGTCGGCCAGCAGCTCGGCTATCTCAACGCGAACACGATCGGGATCGTGAACTTCGCGCTGTTCGTGATCATCGGCTGGGCGTTCGCCCACCGCACCCAGATCACCGAATGGCGCGAGCGCAGGCGTCGTGAGCAGGAGCTTCGCAAGCGCGCCTGACGGGACCGGGCGGACACGCTGATGAGCGGACGCCGGGCGATCCAGGTCTGAGCCTGAGCCGGCGTCAGGCGGGGAGATCGCCCTCGCCGGGATCGGGCGTGCCGGTTCGTATCGGGAGGCCGGCTTGGCGCCAGCCGTTCATCCCGTTCGTCACGTTCCGGACGTCCGTCCAGCCGTTCTGGAGGAGGTACATCGTCGCCGACGTGGAGCGGCTACCTGCGGCGCACAGCATCAGCAGCGAGCGGTCCTTCGGCAGCTCGCCGTGGCGGGCGGCGAACTGCGAGATCGGCAGCAGGACGACCCCCTCGATCCGCTCAGTGGCGAACTCGTCGGCCTCGCGGACGTCGACGATCAGCGGCCGCGTCGCGGGATCCGCGGCGGTCTTCGGGTCGGTGGCCGCGGCGGCCTCCGCCGGGGTGATGGACGGGATGGTCGTCGACGGCTGCATCAGCTTCGGCTCCTCGGCAGGTCAGGGGCCTCGATCGAGGCGTCGGTCGGGTTGGCGGCGAGGCGGGCGAGCCGCTCGTCGATCGCGACGAGCAGGGCGCTGACGTCCAGCCCGGACGCAGCGGCCGGTGGCGTGCCGACGGCAGCAGCCAGATGCTCGCGGGCGCCCGCCAGGTTCTTGGCGATCCCCGCCGGGTTGCCGCGGACGCCGTGGACGAACGCGGCAGCGAGCTTGATCAGGCCCTGGTGGAGCGCCCGCTCGGCCAGGTCGTCGGTGCCCATCCAAGCGGGCTCGAGCAGCTCGTGGGTCTCGAAGAAGTCGCCGTTCGCGTAGGCCGCGAGAGCCGCCTCGAACGCCCGCCGTCGATCGGCCGCGGGCAGCGGTCGATAAGCCTTGGCCCGGCCGTTCTGGAGGACGGTGGCGCCGTTCACGTGAGGTCGGCGAGCGCCTGCCGCCCCGTGAACCCGTCGCCGAGCTCATGCCACGTCTCGACGTTGCCCTCGCCGAGCCGCCAGCACAGCCAGATCTGGCGACCGCTGGCGAGCGCCGGGAAGTCGATCAGGCCCGTCTCGATCTCGCGCAGGGTCACCCCGATCTCGTCGATTCGGGCGACACCGGCCTGCATCCGATCGATCACGCCCTGCATCCGAAGGCGCAGGATCCGGACCTCGGGATCGGTGGCGGCCCGATCCTGGGCCGGATCCCGGTCGGGATCGCTCGCCGTCGGAGCGGCCGAGCCGGGATCGCCGGCGTCCGCGGGATCGGATGGTCGTGACGACCCGCCGACATTTGCCTCGGCCGGCGCCGCCTGAGGGCTGTCGGCGGGCGTCCGATGGAGAAGGACCTGGTCGCGCAGCCGGATCAGCTCGGCCCGTTCGTCGCGCAGCGACTCGAGGATCGTCCGCACTTCCGGGAGGGCGGCGTTCGCTTCGTCGAGGTCGAAGAATCGGGTCACCCGCTGATTCTAGCCCGTCCCGGCCATCGCGCCCGCCACCGACCGTGATTCAGGTCGCGGTAGACTGCCCGAACCACCTCATAAGGAGCTCGCCATGCGGGTCGCCCAGCGGATGAGCATGATCGGGACCGAGACGGCGTTCGAGGTCTCCGCCCGGGCCCGGGCCCTCGAGGCCGAGGGCCACGACATCATCCACCTCCAGATCGGCGAGCCCGACTTCGATACGCCGGCCAACATCCGCGAGGCCGCCAAGAAGGCTTTGGACGACGGCGCGACGCACTACGCCCCGTACCCCGGGATCCCGCCGCTGCGTGAGGCGATCGCCGACGACGCCCAGGCCCGCAAGGGCTTCCCGGTGACGCCCGACCGGGTCTTCGTGACGGTTGGTGGCAAGGGCGTGATGCTCTACGCGATCCTCGGCCTGATCGACCCCGGCGACGAGGTCCTCGTCCCGGATCCGGGCTACCCCATCTACGAGTCGCTGACCCGGTTCGTCGGCGGAGCGGCGGTCCCGATCCCGATCCGGATGGAGCTCGACTTCCGGATCGACCTCGACGAGCTCGCCTCGCTCGTGACCCCGAGGACCCGGATGCTCGTGATCAACTCGCCGGCCAACCCGACCGGCGGGGTCCTCACCCGGAGCGACCTCGAGTCAATCGCCGAGCTCGCCATCCGCCACGACCTGATCGTCCTCGACGACGAGATCTACGGCCGGATCCTGTACGACGGCGAGGAGCACGTCTCCATCGCGTCGCTGCCCGGGATGGCCGAGCGGACGATCGTCCTCGACGGCTTCTCCAAGACCTTCGCGATGACCGGCTGGCGGCTGGGCTACGCGATCGTGCCGCCGTCGCTGGTCGCGATGTACGGCCAGCTCGTCATCAACACGATCTCGTGCGCCCCGACGTTTGCCCAGATCGGCGCGGTGGAGGCGCTCCGTGGTCCGCAGGAGCCGATGGCCGCGATGGTCGCGGAGTTCCGGGCCCGACGTGACCTCGTCGTGGCCGGCCTGAACGACATCCCGGGGATCCGCTGCCTGAGCCCGAAGGGCGCCTTCTACGCGTTCCCGGAGATCTCCGCGACCGGACTGACCGGCAAGGAGCTGGCCGATCGGCTGCTCCTCGAGGCGGGCGTCTGCGTTCTGGCGGGCACGGCGTTCGGCGGTCTCGCCACCAACCACATCCGGGTCTCGTACGCAAACACGCGGGCAAACCTGACGACGGCCCTGGGACGGATCGCGGCGTTCACCTCGACCCTCGCGGCGGGCGCGGCGGGCTCGAACCGATGACGGACCGCCCCAAGGTCTTCGTCGCGCGCCAGATCCCGGACGACGGGATCGCGCCGATCGTTGCCGCCTGCGACGCCCGGATCTGGGAGGACGAGCTGCCGCCGCCGCGGGCGACCCTGCTCGACGCGGTCCGGGGCTGCGCCGGCGTCCTGACGTTGCTCACCGACACGGTCGACGACGAGTTCCTCGACGCGGCCGGGCCGCAACTCACGGTCGTCAGCAACTACGCCGTTGGCTTCGACAACGTCGACGTCCCGGCATGCACGGCACGCGGGGTAGCGGTGGGCAATACCCCGGGCGTCCTGACCGACACGACCGCCGATCTGGCGTTCGCTCTGCTCATGGCCGCCGGGCGTCGGGTCGCCGAGGGCGATCGGTACGTCCGGGCCGGCAGATGGAAGACGTGGGGGCCGCTCCTGCTCCTCGGTCCGGACGTCCACGGCGCGACGATCGGAATCGTCGGGTTCGGGCGGATCGGCCAGGCCGTGGCTCGGCGCGCGATGGGGTTCGGGATGACGATCCTGTATCACGACGTCCAGCGTGCGCAGGCGGCCGTGGAGGAAGCGTACGGCGCCACGTTCCTGCCGCTCGAAGAGCTCCTCGCTCGGTCGGACTTCGTCTCCCTCCACGTCAACCTGACAGCCGAGACGACCAAGCTGATCAACACCGAGAAGCTATCGTGGATGAAGCCCACCGCGGTCCTCGTGAACACGTCGCGCGGCCCGGTCGTGGATCCCGTGGCACTCGCCGACGCTCTGCGCCGCGGCATCATCGGTGCCGCCGCCCTCGACGTGACCGACCCCGAGCCGATTCCGTCCGACGATCCGCTCCTCTCGCTCGACAACTGCCTGGTCGTGCCCCACATCGCGTCGGCGTCCCGGGCGACCCGCGGCAAGATGGCCGAGATGGCGGCGGCGAACCTGCTGGCCGGCGTCGCGCAGCCGCAACAGCGGATCCCGACACCAGTGAACCCCGAGGTCTACGACCCGGCCTGAGAAGTGATCCGCGAGCGCTGACCGGTCACACCGCCGGATTGGCGCTCCGCGTGTCGAGCGCTCGGCCCCAGCGCAGTCCACGCACGGCAACCAGAACGCCGAACGCGGCCAGGACGAGGATCGCGGCTGCGGCGACGGACGCGTCCACGTCGCCCGCCTGGAACTCGCCGTAGACGACGAGCGGGAGCGTCTGCGTCCGGCCCGCCACGTTGCCGGCGAACATGATCGTCGCGCCGAATTCGCCGAGCGCCCGCGCCCATGTCATGACGATCCCGGCGACGAGAGCCGGCGCCGCCAGCGGGATCGTGATCGCCCACGTCAGCTGGCGTTCCGAGGCGCCATCGACCCGGGCCGCGTCCTCGAGATCGCGATCGACGGTCTGGAAGCCGGCCCGCGCCGCCCGAATGAAGAACGGCGCCGCGACGAAGACCTGGGCGATGATCACCGCGATGGTCGTGAACGGAATCGCGATCCCCAGCTCGGCCAGCGGCTCGCCGATCACGCCGCGCCGCCCGAGCGTCAGCAACAGGGCCAGACCGGCCACCGACGGCGGCAGGACGATCGGCAGGTCGACCAGGGCCTCCACGAGCGACGCCCCGCGGAACCTGCGCCGGGCAAGGACATGGGCCAGCGGCGTCGCCACGACGATCGTGATCGCGAGGCTGATCGCCGTCGTGATCAGCGACAGGATCAGGGCATCGATGACCGCCGCGCTGCCGAGCGCCACGGCGAGCGAACCGCCGACGACGGCCCGCCCGACGAGCAGGGCGACCGGCAACCCGAGGAAGAGCCCGAGCAGGACGGCGAGCGTGACGACCACGGGCGACGACCGGCCCGTCAGGACGCCGGGGCGGTGAACCCGAGCCGGGCGAGGACCAGCTGCGCCTCTGCGCCGCTCAGCCAGTCGAGAAAGGCGTGGGCTGCGACCAGGTTGGTCGAGTCCTTCACGACGACGCCGGCGTAGATGACCGCCACGTTCGCCTCGGCCGGGAACGCGATCGTTCCCACCTTGGCCGACGCCATCGCGTCGGTGACGTAGACGATCCCCGCGTCGCCCTCGCCCAACTCGATCTTCGCGACCACCGCTTTGACGTTGTCCTCCTTCGTCACGACGTTCGCGTCGTAGGCAGTCGCGAACCCGGCCGGGTAGCCGGGGATCTTCGCCAGGAGATCCGCCACCTGCTTCGCGTAGGTCGTGATCGGCACGTCGTCGCCGGCGGCGATCACCTTCACCCCGCTCTTCGCGAGGTCGGCCGGCGTCGCGAGCCCGCCCGGGTTGTCGGCGGGGACGATGATCGTCAGGACGTTGCCTGCGAAGTTGACGACGGCGCCGTCGGCGAGGCCCTTGTCGGCCAGCTTCCTGGGGTAGGTGATGTCGGCGCTGAGGAAGACGTCGGCCGGCGCGCCCTGCTCGATCTGGGTGGCGAGCGCGGCAGACGAGTCGGTCGAGAGCGTCAGCGTCGTGCCCGGGTGGCCGGTCTCGTACGACGCATTCACCTGCTCGAGGGCGCCCTTGAGGGACGCGGCGCCGTAGATCGTCAGGGCCGCCGGCGGTGCGCCGCTGTCGACGGGCGCGACAGAGGTCGGAGCCGACGGGACGACCGCCGCCGAGGCCGATGGCGTGCCCGACGAAGCCGAGCCGAGCCTGGTGGGAGCCTGAGGCTGGCAGGCACCGACAAGAACGACAGCGACGAGGATGGACGTCACCTTCAGGTTCACGTCCGTGTCTCCCGCCCGGATGGGATCTCGACGATCACGTTTGTCGATTTCACGACGGCGACCGCTTCGTCGCCGACCTTCAGGTCGAGCTCGTCGACCGCCTCCGCCGTCATCAGGCTGACCAGGCGATGGGGACCGGCGAGAATCTCGACGACGGCGGCGACGCGGTCCTTCTCGACCCGGGTCACGATCCCCGCGAATCGGTTGCGGGCTGACTGGGCGACGATCGGGCGGTCGGTGGTGGCCTGGCGGCGCTCGCCGATCAGGCGGGTGACCTCCCCGATCGGGACGAGCCGCTGGCCGCCGTCGGAGCGGACGACGATCAGGCGCTCCTCGTCGGCCCAGCGCCGGACGGTGTCCACGGTGACGCCCAGCATCTCCGCCGCCCGCCCGATCCGAACATGGTCATGAGAGGCGCTCATATCGAGGGATCGTACGCGATTCGACGCTGATTTCCAAGGGATACTCGCCACGCGGGCACGAGCCACGGGCGGTTGGGCAACACCCCGTCCTTTGGTTGGACCCGCCGTCGGCTACGCTTCGAGGCGGGCCGGTAGCTCAGTGGCAGAGCACGGGACTTTTAATCCCTTGGTCGTGGGTTCGAATCCCACCCGGCTCGCCAGACGCCGCTCAGCGGAACGTGAAGCGATGAACGACCTCGTCGCCGTTGGGCGCGAATTCCACCATTGCCGTGAACGAGTCGGCCGTCCGCTTGCAGGTACTGAACACGACATCGACGCCGCTGGCGACCAGCGGGTCGAACCACAGCGCGTGGTACGGCGTCGCGCCCACCGCGATCCATGGCTCCGAGGCGTCGGCCGGGTTCGGCCAGGTGACCTGGAGGTCGTAGCTGACGACGTCGTCGAAACCCTGGGCCTCGGGGTCGTCCGACGTCCCGCACCGAATCGATGGGTCCTGGCTGGCATCTCGGCGGGCCATCCGGACCTTGACCCCGTCGAGTGTCAGCGTCTGGCCGAATGAGCCGGTCGCGGTTCGGACCGCAGGTCGCTGCTCGGGCGCCGGGTCGGGGGTCGGCTTGGGTGTCGGCTTCGGCGTGGGCTTCGGAGTCGCGGGGGGAGGCGTGTCCGTCGGGGTGGGCGTCGCCGCCCGCGTCGGGTCCGGCGTCGGATCCGGGGCCGCTGGTGCCGGCGGCGTCGGCGTCTCAGCCGACTGGGGCGTCGGGCTCGGGTCGGGGACCGTTGTCGGCTCGCCATTCGGGGTCGGCTCGCTGGCCGGCGTTGGCGCGGGGTCGATGAGCGTCGGCGACGGCCCGACCGACGCAGCGGCCACCACCGCAGGAACGACGGCGGTCGCGCCCGGAGCGGGTGTGCCGCGGCTTGCGAGGAGCCAGGCAATGGCGCCGACGACGACGAGCACGACCAGCAGCGAGCCGGCGCCGCGAGCGGCGGCGGACAGGGCCGAGAGCACGCGACGGAGCCGTGACATGCCCGCAGGATACGCGTCGTGCGACCCGCCGCCAGCTGTCCGATGGTCCGGGCAGGGAGCGCCGCGACGCGCGATGATCCAGCGCGTGGCCACACGACCGGAGCAGGCGCAGCTCGACGCCGTCCTCGCCCTGCTCGACGACGTCATCGGGCCGGCGATCGTCGGTGTCTATCTCCACGGCTCGGCCGCCCTTGGCGAGCTCCGTCCGCGCAGCGACCTCGACATCTTGGTCGTCAGCGCTCGCTCGACGACCCACGAGGAGAAGCTTCGCCTCGCCGAGCGGCTGATGGCTGTCTCCGACCGCGAGGACGATCCACGCTACGCACGCTGCCTGGAGCTCACGATCGTCGTCCAGGGGGACGTCCGGCCGTGGCGCTACCCGCCGCCCATCGACCTCCTCTACGGCGAGTGGCTGCGGGCCGAGTTCGAACGCGGCGAGGTCGAGCCTGAGGCGGCGACAAATCCCGATCTAACGACCGTGATCTCGATCGTCCTCCTTGCCGACCATCCGCTCGTCGGCCCGCCGCCGGCCGAGGTCCTCGATGCCGTGCCACCGGCCGACTTGCGCCGGGCGATGACCGACGAGCTCGACGGTCTTCTCCGGGATCTGGAGACGGACACCCGCAACATCGTCCTGACCCTCGCCCGGATCTGGACCACGCTCGCAACCGGCGAGATCCGATCCAAGGACGGCGCTGCGGACTGGGCCATTGCCCGTCTCCCATCGGAGCACCGGCTCGTGCTCGCCCGGGCGCGTGCGATCTACCTCGGTGAGGAGGACGAGCGCTGGGACGACCTCCGGTCCCGGCTGCACCCCTTCGCCGACCGGCTCGTCGACGCGATCCGGAGCGCCTGACCCGCCTCTCGCGCGCCGCACCGACACCGGTTCGCATCCTTTTCGGGCCCGGCCCGGTGACGAAGCGGAGCCAGCGCAACGCCCATCCTCGGGATCGGAGCGGGCCTCAGCGCGGGGCTCGCACCGCCACTCGCGGCTCTGGCCGCGACGATGGAGGGGCGAAGGAGGAGCGCATCGATGGATAGCGGGAACACCGCCTGGCTGCTGATCGCGACCGCGATGGTCATGGTCATGCTGCCCGGGCTGGCCCTTTTCTACGGCGGCCTCGTTCGCCGCAAGAACGTGCTCAGCACGATCATGCACAGCTTCTTCGGCCTGGCCCTCGTCAGCGTCGTCTGGGTTCTCGTGGGCTTCTCGCTCGCATTCGGCCCTGACGCCAACCTGTTCGGCGTCCCCGGCCTGATCGGCAACCTCGACTTCGTCGGGTTCGTGAACGTCGGCCTCACCCCGAGCACCATCTACGGCTCGACCATCCCGTTCGTCCTGTTCGCGGCCTTCCAGCTGATGTTCGCGGCCATCACCCCGGCCCTGATCACCGGTGCCTTCGCCGAGCGCAAGCGGTTCGGCGCGTTCGTCCTGTTCACGCTCCTCTGGTCGCTCGTCGTCTATTCGCCGATCGCGCACTGGGTCTGGGCGGCCGATGGTTGGCTGTTCAAGCTCGGCGCCCTCGACTTCGCCGGCGGCACGGTCGTTCACGCGGCGTCCGGCGTGTCGGCCCTCGTCGTCGCGCTGCTGATCGGCCGGCGGGTCGCCAACGGCGAGCCGATGGAGCCGCACGACATCCCGATGACGGTTCTCGGGGCGGGTCTCCTGTGGTTCGGCTGGTTCGGCTTCAACGCCGGCTCGGCCCTTGCCGCCGATGGCCTTGCGGCCAACGCCCTTCTCGTGACCAACACCGCGGCCGGCGCGGCCACGATCACGTGGGTCCTCGCCAGCTATCTGCACAAGGGCAAGGTCAGTGTCGTCGGCGCGGTGTGCGGCGCGGTCGCCGGACTCGTCGCGATCACCCCGGCGTCGGGCTTCGTCACCGCCGGCGGGGCGCTGATCATCGGCCTCCTCGTCGGCGGGCTGTGCTACAGCGCGACGCTCCTCCGGAGCCGGCTCAAGATCGATGACGCCCTCGATGTCTTCGCTGTCCACGGCGTCGGCGGGATGTTCGGCGCCCTCGCGACAGGTGTCTTCGCGACGACCGCGATCAATCCCCTCGGCCGCGGCCTGATCGACGGCAACGCCGGGCAGATCGGGATCCAGCTCATCGCAATCGGGGCAACGATCGCCTATGCCACCGTCGCGACCTTCGTGATCATCAAGCTCGTGAACGCCATCCTCGGGATCCGGATCTCGGCCAGGGACGAAGAGCTTGGCCTGGATCTTTCGACCCACGGCGAGGTTGCCTACCAGTCGTAGCTGGCGCGGCGGGCGTCCTTCCCCCTGGGGACGCCCCCGCCCGGCTGCGACGCCGACAGATCGACCGACCGCCCGGCTCCTCCCGGGCGGTCGGTTCGACTCCCGCCAAACCGCCATCAACTCCGACACATCGACGGAGCCCATCGAATGTCCATCGACCCACCACAGCGACGCCGCCAACTGCGAGCCTCGCGAGCGCTCCGCGGGGACGCGATCGCGCCCCTCTACGACCCGGCATTCGAGCACGACGCGTGCGGGATCGGGTTCGTTGCCGATGCCGGCGGACATCGCCTGGCCGACGTCCTGCCGCTCGCCCTCGGAGGCCTGGCGGCCCTCGCCCACCGCGGCGCGTTCGGGGCCGACGGCGCGTCGTCGGACGGGGCCGGGATCTCGCTCCCGCTCGACCCCAGCCTGATCGAGGCCCTGGTCCCCGGCTCCGGCCTGGCGGTGGCTCGCCCGGCCGTGATCCAGCTGTTCCTGCCACGGACCGGTCCGGGCGCGCGCGGCGGCACGGCCCGCCGGCTCGTCGCCGAGACGCTGACCGCGGACAGCCTCGAGATCGTCCGCTGGCGAACCGTCCCGACCGATCCCGACGCGCTCGGTGGCGCCGCCCGCGCCTGCCGACCCGCCTTCGTCCAGGCCTTCGTCGCTCGCCCCGTCGCTCCAGACGGCCGGCCGCTCTCGGACGCCGCGTTCGAGCGTCGTCTCGTCATCGCCCGGCGCCGGCTCGAGACGACCGCCCGCGCCGCCGGGCTCGGTGACGCGATCGCGATCCCGTCGGCCTCGTGCCGGACGATCGTCTACAAGGGACTCGTCGCCGGCGCCCGCCTGCCCGACCTGTACCCGGACCTGCGCCTGGCCGGCATCCAGCTGCGCTACGCCCTGTTCCACCAGCGCTACGCCACGAACACCCAGCCGACCTGGCGGCTCGCCCAGCCGTTCCGCGCGATCGCCCACAACGGCGAGATCAACACCGTCCGCGGCAACCGCTCCCAGGTTCGCGGCCGGGTCGCCGATCCGGCGGGGCGGCGCGGGGCTGACCTCGTCGCCGCCGGGCCGCTCCTGTCAGCGGACGGATCGGACTCGCAGTCGCTCGACGAGCTGCTCGAGCTGCTGGTCGCCACCGGCTGGGATCTCGGCACGGCGCTCCTGACCGCGATGCCCGAGGCCCAGCCGCTGCGTCGCTCGCCACATCCCCAGGTGGCGGCTCTCCGCCGCCGGACAGCCGGTTTCATCGCTCCGTGGGACGGGCCCGCAGCGATCGTGTTCGGCGACGGCCAGCGGGTCGGTGCGATCTCCGACCGGAATGGGCTCCGCCCGACGGCGTTCGCCGTCACCCGTCAGGGCCTCGTGGCGGTCTGCTCCGAGGCCGGGGCGATCCCGCTCCCGCCGGAAGACACGATCCGGCGCGGCCGGCTCGGGCCGGGCGAGCTGTTCCTGGTCGATCCGGCACGGGGCCTCGTGCTCGAGGACGTCGAGGCCAAGGCCCACCTCCTCCGCCGCCTGCCGATCCACGACGCGCCGCGACCGAGCCATCTCGACCCCGTCCCGGGCGATGAGGACTCGTCCGTCAGCCTCCATGCGCCCGCGACCGGCAGCGACGTCCGGTTCATGGCCGGCCTCCACGCCGAGAACGCCCGGCTCGACGTCAAGACGATGGCCCTCGAAGGTCACGAGCCCCTCTGGTCGATGGGCGACGACACCCCGATCCCTGGCCTCGGCCGGATCGACCGGCCGGTCGCCGATCACCTCCGCCAGGCGTTTGCCCAGGTCACGAACCCGCCGATCGACCCCGAGCGGGAGCGGGCGGTGATGGACCTCCGGGTCGAGCTCGGGCGGCGACCGGCGCTCCTCGGCGGACTGCCCGTCGGGTCGCGCACGATCCGCCTGGATCGACCGTTCCTGGCCGATCTCCCGGCGCTCCTGCGGGCAGTCGGTGGCCCGAGTCGCCGGCTCGATATGACCTGGGCCGTCGCCGACGGGCCGGCCGGGCTCTCGCTCGCCCTGGAGCGACTCGCCGCCGATGCCGTGGCGGCCGCCCGCGGCCGGACCGAGCTGCTCGTCCTCAGCGACCGCGCCTTCACGTTCGACCGCCTGCCGATCCCGTCCGTGCTCGCAGCCGGCGCCGTGGACTCGGCGCTCAGCGCGGCCGGGCTCCGTGGTCGGGCGGACGTGGTCGTCGAAGCGTCCGACGTGCTCGACGTCCACGGCGCCGCGATGGTCCTCGCCGTCGGCGCGACAGGGCTCGTGCCGTGGCTGGCGATCGAGCTTGCCGCGGAGCTGGCCGGGACGCGCGGCGCGGAGGACCTCGACGCGGCGGCGACGGTCGGCAACCTCCTCGCGGCCCTTGACGCCGGCCTCCGCAAGACGCTCGCCCGGATGGGCATCAGCACCGCGTCGTCGTACATCGGCGGAAAGCTGTTCGAGACGATCGAGCTCGACGAGGACATCCGATCGCGCTGCTTCCCGGCGGCCCCGGCGTGGCCCGGTCGGGTCGGGTTCGCCGATCTGGCCGAGCGCCAGCTCCGGCGCCGGACGGCCGCTGCGCTCGTCGCCCCGACGACGACTTCGAACAAGCTCCAGGACCCCGGATTCGCCCGCTTCCGGGCCGACGGGGAAATCCACCGCTACGCCCCGAAGAGCGTGACAGAGATCCAGGACCTGTCCGGGTTCGCGCCGATCGATCCAGCCGCCGTCGCGGCGACGGCGCCCGCCTCTGGAGGCTCGCGCTTCGCGGCCGCGGCCGTGCGACCGGAGGCGACGGTCGTCCGCGACGCGCTCCGCGTCCGCCGGCCACGGGGCGTCAGGCCCGTCCCGATCGACGAGGTCGAGTCGGCGCGCTCGATCGTCCGCCGCTTCGTCGTGTCGGCGATGTCGGTCGGCGCCCTCTCGCCCGAGGCCCACCAGGCGCTGACCATCGGGATCCAGCGGGCCGGCGGCGCCGCCAACACCGGCGAGGGCGGCGAGGATCCCGGCTGGTACGTCCCGGGACCAGGCGGCGAGCGCCACGACGCCCGGATCAAGCAGGTCGCCTCGGCCCGCTTCGGGGTGACCGCGATGTACCTTGCCCGCGGCGAGCAGCTCGAGATCAAGATTGCCCAGGGCTCGAAACCGGGTGAGGGCGGCCAGCTGCCGGCGAAGAAGGCGACCGCCTGGATCGCGACGCTCCGGCGCGGCCAGCCCGGAATGAGCTACATCAGCCCGCCGCCGCACCACGACATCTACTCGATCGAGGACCTCGCCCAGCTGATCGCGGATCTGCGCGCGATCAACCCGACCGCCCGGATCGGGGTCAAGCTGGTCGCGAGCCGGGGCGTCGGCACGATCGCCGCCGGCGTCGCCAAGGCCGGTGCGACGTACGTTCACCTGGCCGGCCACAGCGGCGGCACGGGCGCGTCGCCGCTGAGCTCCATCAAGCACGTCGGGGCACCATGGGAGCTCGGCCTTGCCGAGGTCCACCAGACGCTCCTCCGGAACGGCCTCCGCGACCGGGTCGCGCTCCGGACCGACGGCGGTCTGCGGACCGGACGCGACCTGCTGATCGCCGCCCTCCTCGGTGCCGAGGAGTTCGCGTTCGGGACGGCGATGCTGGTTGCGGTCGGCTGCGACATGGCCCGCCAGTGCCACCTCGACACGTGCCCCACCGGGATCGCCTCCCAGCGCGAGGACCTCCGGGCCAAGTTCGCCGGAACGCCCGAGCAGGTCGAGCGGTTCGCGCTCGCGCTCGCAGAGAGCCTCCGGGTCGAGCTCGCCGCCGTCGGGGCGCGCGAGGTCGGCGAGCTCGTCGGCGAGTCGCGCCGGTTCCTCGTTCCGGATCGGAAGATCGCGACCCTCGACCTGGCGCCGGTCGTCGGGGCCGGGCATTGGCCCGCATCGCCGGAGCGTCGCCGCGATCCCGCCTCGGCCGGCCGCACCATCCGCCATGGCGAGGCGAGCCCGCTCGAGCGGCGGCTGGCGGCGGCCCTGCAC
>JACCVQ010000162.1 GCA_013698095.1 Chloroflexota bacterium | reverse complement strand
CACAAGGAACGCCCCGAGCTCCGGGACGAGGACGCCGGGCGCGTCCGGCGCGCCGGACGCGCCCCGGCCGCTTCGACCGCCGCGAGGATGGCAGCCAAGACCGGCGCGAAGACCGCCGCGAAGCGGGCGACCTGAAACGATGGCAACCCTGGCCGGGATTCTCGGCGTCGTCGGGCGGTTCGCCGGCAAGCTCCTGACCACGACCCTCGGCTGGGCCTCGAGCCTGCTGTTCGGGCGGGTGCCCCAGAACCGCCAGATCGTGCTGGCCCTGATGACCTTCGGGTCCGTCGTCTGGGCGGGCCTCGTCCTCGGCATCCTGCTCCCGGAGTTGGGCGCGTTCCTCGTCGCGGCCGTTCCGGCACCGGACGTCCTGAACCGCGACTGGCTCCGGATCGCGATGATCGTCGGCGCCATCGTCGTCCCGCTCGTCGTCGGCGTTGCGACCCTGTTCGTCGTCGATCCGGCCAACCGGCCCGCGGGCATGGAGGCGGCCGGCCAGGTCCTGCGCGGCTATCCCCTGTGCGCGGCGCTCGCCCTGACCCTCGTGATCCTGGCCGGCGTCGGGATCGCCCGATTTGTCCACCACCGGGCGATCGGCTGGTCCGACGCCCACGTCCCGATCGTTGTCCGGCCCGGTGGGTACGATCGGGTCGTCGCCGACCTGGAAGCCGCACTCGACGATGCCGGTCTCCCCGTCGATCGCCGGCCCGCCCCTCTGCCGCTCGCGATCCCGGGCCGGATGCTCGGCAGGATCGCCGGTCCGTCGATCCGGGCACTCGTCCCGGACCGGCCGGTGGAGCTGGTCGGACCGGACCTCGAGATCGGGCTCTATCCGTCCGACATCGCGATCGCGGGCAAGAAGGCCGCCGTTGCCCGAGCTCGGGCGGCCATCGCCACCCGGCTGACCTCGACCGCCGCCTCGATGACGATGTCGGCCGAGGCCCAGGCCATCGAATCCCAGCTCGAGGCGCTGGCACGACCCGCGGCGAGCGGCGGCGAGCCCGGCTCGGACGGCCCCGTCGATCTGGTTGCCGCCGGGACGACCCTTGCCGCAATCGACCGGGCGCTGGCAACGCTCGAGGTTCCCCACGAGGAGTGGGAGATCCTGTACCGCCAGCGGCTCCAGGTGGAGCGCGACCTGCTGGCCGGTCGCTCGCCCGGCAGCGTTCAGCCGACGGAGGCTGGGTCGCCGCTCGGAGCGTCGATGGCCAGGCAGCGATTCGATCAGGCAGACGGTGCGGGCCGGCAACGGGTCGGGATGGTCGTCGCCCTCGTCGGCTTGGGGCTCATCGCGGCCGATGTCGTGGTCGCCGTGCTCGATCGGCGCCGCCGCCTGCCCTGACCGCCTGCACCTCGCTCTCGGCCCGTCCGGCGCCGGGTTCCGCTCGGGGGATTCGAATCGAGTCGAGGTCGGCGGTCGCGGGCGATCAATCTGGTCATCCAGACTTCACGGGACTGCAACGGCGGCTATCGGCCTTCGACTGGCAGGCGCCACTCCAATCCGAGCGTGGGGGCGAGCGGAAACTTGCCGAAGACGGGCTTGAACCGGCCGTGCCAGTCCTGGGCTGCGTGTTGAGCGAAGTTCCGAGCTTTGGGTGCAGCGCAGGTCGCAGCCGCGGGTCGCCGATCCGGGCCCCGCGGCGCTGCCGTCAGCCGCGCTCGTGGATCCGGAGACTGAATCCGAGCTCCACTCCACTCGGGCCGTCATCGCGATTGCGCGCCCACGTCCGGCCACCCATCGCCTCGATGAGGTGGCGGCAGACAAATGGCCCAATCCCGGCGCCCGCCAGCCGGCCGACGGTCTCCGGGTCTGGCAGCTCGAACGCGTTTTCCAGCTCGGCGGGACTCAGCAACGGGCCTCGATCACGGACCCGGAGAGACACCACCCCGGCCGCCCGGTCCTCGCTCAGTTCCACGCTCAGGGTGCGATCAGCCTCGGGACCGGCGAACTTCAGGGACGTCAGGACCAGGTTGCGGCAGGCCTGCTCGACGTAGGTCGCGTCGCCATGGACAGCCGGCGGGCGGGCGAGACCGGTCCGTTCGATCGGAGCGCCCGGGGCCCGGTCGAGGGCCGCCCGGATCGTCGCATCGACCGCCCGGTGCAGGAGGACCGGCTCATCGAGCGGATCGAGGACCTGGCGCTCCAAGCGGGCTAGGATGAGGAGATCCTCGACGAGGTCGTACAGCCGGGCGGCCTCCGCGCTGATGTCGTGGGCCAGGATCTGCGACGCCGGCGGCGAAAGGGCCGGCCGACGGGCAAGGACCGACGAGCCGGCATAGATCGTGGTGATCGGCGTGCGGAGCTCGTGCGACAGGACCGACAGGAAGGCCTCGCGCTCGGCCTCGAGGTCGCGGCTGTCGGTCACGTCGCGAAGCACGAAGACCGTTTGTCGTTCAGCGCCTGGGCCGGCGTGGGCGGGGGCTGCCTGTTCGCCGGCCGCGGCGTCGGGTACCGGGGTATCCGAATCCATGGGGATTGCCCGGAGCGCGTACCAGCGGTTGGGGCGGTGGCGGGAGCGAAGGGTGACCGGTCGCGATCCAACGAGTTCTGGCGTCTCGCCGGTCCGGGCCGCGTGGCGATCCGGATTGACCGCCTCGAACCGAGAAAGCAGATCGGCCCGATCGTTGATCGGGCGGCCCGCGAACAGCTGGTCCGCCGCAGGGTTCGTGAGCTGCAGCGCACCGTCATCATCCATCACGAAGACCGCCTCGGGCAGCGCTTCGATGACGGCCTGGACAGGCCCGAGGTTCGCGCTCGCCGGGATCGGCTCCGATGACTGGGGGTGGGCAGGACCGGTCGTCTGGCTCGAATCAAGCATCACGTGACAAGGATCGCCGTCGGCGTTCGACGGTCGGCCCCCATCCCCGGTCGCGGGTGTTGCGGGTCCATCGCAGGGCTCCCTCCCGACCGACTCCCGGATTCGCTGGTCGCGGGCGCGTTTGCGGCGCGCTCAGGGCAGGACGACGCCCCCGCCGATGACCGGCGAGGGCGTGTCTGTTCGCGCAGGAGCACGACGATTACAGCGGGCGATTCTCGCGGTCGTCGTCGCTATGGCGGCGAACCTCGTCACCCGCATTGCCGAGCGCGTCGCGGATGTCATCGCCGGCGTTGGCGACCTTGTCGGACACGCTCTCCTCGCCGTCAGCCTTGCGCCAGGTTTCCTTGGCCTCGTTGCTGACGTCGCGGGTGCCCTGCTTGATGTCGGCCTTCGCGTCTTCGTAACCCATCGGGGAACCTCCGGATGACGGGACCGGTTGTCCGGTCCGCTTGCTCTGAACCTAGCCGCGATGTGGTTGCGCGAACCTCGGTGGAGAGCCGCCCGGGTGACAGCGCGCTTGCAGTCGGACGGCTGTCACGCGCCTGCAATCGGGCACGGGTGGAGAAAGGGCTCCCTGCCCCCCGGCACGACCTAGGGTGGTTTCATCACTCTCGATCCCATCACCACGGAGGTAACCGCCACATGGCCACCACGACGAACGGCACGACCGGCACGACCACAAAGGCCCACGACGACACGAGCGACCTGGCGGCGACCGCCAAGGGCATCGCCAGCGACGTCGCCGACAAGGCCGTTGCGGCCGCTCAGCGGCTGCCCGAGGCCGCAAGCGCGACAGGCGTCCAGCTCGAGAAGGCCAACCAGATGATCCGGAGCGAGTCCGATGAAGTCCTCGCCGTTGGAACGTCGCTGTCGCTCGGCATGGCGATCGGCCTGTTGCTCGGCGGGGCCAACCGGATCCTCGTGATCCTCGCCCTGATCCCGGCGACGGCGATGGGCCTGACGCTGTTCGACCGCCACGGCGGAACGCGAACCATTCGCTGACACCTGGCGGGCGCGAGACCCGCTGACGACGAAGCCGGTCGGGTTCACCCGACCGGCTTCTTCATGTGCGCGTGGCGTGGCTTCATGTGCGCGTGGCGGGCGCGCGGCGTCAGGTCCCGGACATGCGGAACGCCCGGAGGAGGGGGCTCCGGGCGTCCGCGGGATCGGGGGTGAAGGCGCCCCGTCACAAGCGCCCCCACGTTGGGGAGTTCTCGATGAGGTCCAACGGCGTGCCGTCGAACTGCCGTGAATGTAGCGATGGTGTTGCTCCGCCGATCTCGCATCCACCCGTCGCGGCCTTGCATCGGCATAACGACCCGGGCGATGCCCGACGAGTGCCCCTGAACAACCGCGAAGGATGGAGGAAATGCGGGCTCCCGGACCCCCAGTGGTCGGAAGCCCGCGGCGTCAGTCTCGGGCCCCGTCACTGTCGGGAGCCTCTCACGAGACCGGTGAGAGGTTGCATCGGCCTCTTGCGGGCCTTGCAGCCGTCTGCGGTCGGCGTCAGCCCATCGCGTCGACGGTGAGGATCTCGAGGACAGCGTCGCGCAGATCGCGTGCCGTGTGGTCGCAGCGCGTCGGACGCTGCTGGCCCGGCCGCGGCCCGATCAGCATCGTCCGCAGGCCCGCCTGGTGGCCGCCGCACGTCGCGGGGTCCGCGGTGACGAACCACGATCCGCGCGGGAGGTCGTCGGGCAACGTCGCGGCTCGGCTCGCCCACGGGATGGTGTCTCCCGGCGCCGGTGTCGCGGTCGAGACGACGACCAGCTCATGGCCGGCCTCGATCAGATGGGCCAGGCGGTCCGCCGCGTCCGAGTGGGTCAGTGCCGACGGGTCGAGATAGATCGTCATCGTTCGAACCTAGCCGGGCGAGCTCAGCGGCCGCTCATCGCGGAGTCGATCGCTCGTTGCAGTCGACTGGCAACGGACCGGCTGTGGCGGCTGTGGCGCTGCGCCGACCGACGGCGATCGGCCGAGTGCCGTCGCCGCGGCTCCTGGCGAACGGTCAGGTGTTGGTCTGATCCACCTCGCCGCGCCAGGCGCCGGTGGCGCCGTCGCGCGACTCGATGAACTCCTTGAATCGCTCCATGTCGGCCTTGACGCGGCGCTGGACGAACCCGAGCGCGGCCCCGATGTTCTCGATCGGGCCTTCCGGGTCGACGTCCAGTTGGAGCGTGACCCGGCTCTTGCCGTCCTCGAGACGATGGAACGTCACGACGCCCGCGTTGTGGGCGCCCTCGGTGGCCGTCCAGGCGATCCGCTGGTCGGGCTCCTGCTCGGTGATCGTGGCTTCCCAGGTCTTCTCCTGGCCGGCGACGCTGGCGACCCACTCGAGGGTGGTGTCGTCGAGCTGGCGGACGGACTTCACGCCCTCCATGAACTTCGGGAATGTCTCGAACTGGGTCCACTGGTCGTAGGCCGTCTTGACGGGGACATCGACGTCGACGGCTTCGATGATCTCGGACATGAGCTGCTCCTTTCCGGGAGTCGTGGGGAGAATCGGAACGCCCACCGCGATGGGTGGGCGTCCGATGGGCATGAGCGGAGCACGAGCTCCGCGAAGGGCGTTGGGTCAGACCGCGCCGCGGCCCGATCGGGACCGGCCGGTGACCATGTTCACGACGATGACCGTCAGGACCGCGCCGATCGTGGCGACGACGATCGAGCTGATGTCGAACGCGCCGTTGATCGCGTCGGTCTTGAAGAGAACGCTGGCGAGGAAGCCGCCGACGAGCGCGCCGACGATCCCGAGCACGATGTGGCCGATGACACCGAGACCTTCGTCGCCCTTGACGAGGAAGCCGGCAAGGTAGCCAGCGATTGCGCCGAGGATCAGCCAAGCAATGATGTTCATGAGATTTGGACCTCCATCCCTTGAGGATCGTCCCGAGACCGGGACGAGTTGGATGATCGGACGGCCATGGCCGCGGATCGGCAACGGCAACGCCTTTCCTCGTTGCAACGGAATGTCAGCCCGGGGCGGAGCCCAGCCGCGGTGCCGCGCTGCGTGGGTCGCGCCCGCG
>JACCVQ010000167.1 GCA_013698095.1 Chloroflexota bacterium | reverse complement strand
CGGGATATGGCGGCGGCTCAGTCGGCGAACATTGCGCTCAACCCGCTCGCTCGGGCAACCCGCAACGTCCTCGACAAGGTTCAGCTCAGCCGCGAGATTCGCGCCTCGGGCCTGATCTTTTCGGCCGGCAACTATCAAGCAGGTTACAAGACGAACCTCGCCGGCGCGAACAGCTTTGCCAATGACGCCACCGACCCGACCGTCATCGTTCAGGACGCGATCCTCGGGATGCTCGCCCCGGCGAACACGGCCGTCATGAGCGCGGCCGTGCGCAACCGCCTTCGCCGTCATCCGAAAGTATCGGTCGCTCTCGGCGGTTCGCAGGACAGCGGACGCCGGGTTGGCGATGACGAACTCGCAACCGCGCTCGGCGTGGAGCGGATCGTGATCGGCAACACCCTTCGCGCCACGAGCAAGCGCGGACAGAACCTCGTCACCGGGTCGATTTGGGGCAATCACGTTGCCTTGATCTATGTCCCGCCGACCGGCCCGGACGGCATGGTCGATGACGAGAATTCGCCCGCGTTCGGCCTCACGTTCCAGTGGGGAGAGAACGTGGCCGGCACGATCGAGGACCCCTATATCGGCCTTTGGGGCGGTAAGCGGGTCAAGGCTGGCGAGAGCTTGATCGAAAAGCAGGTCGCGCCGTTCGCGGGCTACTTTATCGAAAACGCGCTCGGCTAAGAAAGGGCAACCGTCATGGACGACAAGAACACTCCTCCCGAGGCCTCGAATGCGGAAATCGAGGCCGGTTTCGGTAACACGCAAGCAACCGCAACCGACGCGCCGATGACTTACAAGGCCAATTTCGAGGGCGATGAAATCGACGGCAAGCGCTACGGCCTCGGCGACACGATCGCCGAGAGCGTGGACGCCGGGACGATCGCTTTCCTCGTTCAGAACGGCCGGATCACGCCGAACTCCCCGGCCGATGACAGCACCTCGGGCGGCGAAGGCGGCCCGGCTCCCAAGCCGCCCGCCGACCAGGCGGACGATTTCGATCTCGACGCCGATGAAACGGCCGAGGTGGAACAGCTCAAGGCGGACAATACCGCCGAGCAGCTCCGCGCGATTGCCGAGGCCGAGGGGACCGACGTCGAGGGTGACGACAACAAGACGGACCTCGCGAGCAAGATCGTGGCGGGCCGCCGATAATGAGCAAGGGAGCGGTGAAGGCGATCAGCTTTCGCGAGCCGGTGAAGCATGGGCGGGTTCTCCTCCCCATGAACACGCCGGTCGCGTTCGAGGACCCGGACGCCGCTCCCTATTTCCTCAACGCCGGTTGGGCGTCCGAGACGGCCGAGGAGCCGGTCCTCACCTATTCGGCCGAGGAGATCGAGGTCGATCCCGAGACGGTCCACGCGAACACGACCCGCAAAGTCATGGACGGCCCGCTCGATCAGCCGGCGGGAGCCTAATTCGTGGGAAAGTTGGTTGACCTTAACTCGCTCGACGCGGGCCTCACCGATATTAAGACGCTCGGCAATCAAATGGTCCTTTGCTCGGCTCAGCCGACAACCTATGCCGAGGCGAACGCCACCTTTAAGCTCGGCTCCACCGCTTTGATCGCGGCCGATATGGTCCTCGCGAATGGCGACGTTTCGGGCCGCAAGCTCACCGTTGTCGCAAAGGCGGGAATAGCGGTCGCCACCGCCGGGACCGGCAATCACGTTGCGATCATCGACACGGTCAACGCCCGCCTCAAGCTCGTCACCACTTGCCCGGCTCAAGCGGTTTCCTCGGGCGGGACGTTCGATATCGCGACGTGGAAATACGAACAGCAACAGCCGACCTAGGGGCCGCTTGTGGCCTTTCCGAACAGCACCGAAATACCGGCCTCGGGCGGGACATTCGCGACTAATCTCAAGAACGGCGCTGAGGCTCAAGCCATGGTGGCGGTTGACGATAGCGGCCACATGGTCGGGACTCTCCCGGTCTATCGGCTTTTCGTCCCGGTTCAGGCGGCGGGCGCGAGCAAAGTCTATTTCGATCTTTTCAACGCCACCGGATCGGGCAAGATCCTAGAAATCCTGAGCGTGATCCCGGTCGTGAGCGGCAAGGTGGCGGTCGTTGGCGCGTTGGCGGTGGACCTCTACCTCACGAGAACGAGCGCGATTGGCATCGGCGGGACAGCGGCGACGGCCGATGGAAGCTCGCTCACGGCCTCCACGATCTCAAAAATGAACCCGGCCGACGCCGCTCTCCCGGCTGGCGTGACGGCGCGCCTCGGCCCTACGGGCGGCGCAACGGCGGGCGCGGTGATCTCGGCCGAGAGCCTTTTCACTGAGGAAACGAACGCCGCAAGCTATCAATCGACCATGTTCGATTTCGTCCGCCGGATGCAAGGACCCGCCGGGCAAGCGCTGATCGTTCCCGAGAACACGGGGATTCGGCTTGTGCAAGACGCGGTCGCCAGCGTTGGCAACATCGGATTCGACGTCATTTTCGCGGCGATCTAGGCCGTGTCGATCCTATTTTTCTTTCAAGGAGCGGCGGCGTCTCAGGTAGCGCCGGTCGCGGCGGTGAGCGTCTCCACGGCCTCATCCCCTGTCATTGCCGCCAAAAGCTCCCTCGCGCCGGCGGATGCTATCACGCCCGCCGTTGCCAGCTCACCGGCGATCGCCTCGCGAAGCCCGATCGCTCCCTCGGACGCCAGCTCGTCCGGGAGTGCCACCTCTCCCGCGATTGTCGCTCGACCAGGCCTCTCGCCAGCCGATGCGATCGCGCTGTCGACAACCTCCTCGCCCGGCGTCACGAGCCGAGCCTCGATCGTTCCGGCGAATGCAACCGGGGCCGGGGCGACGGGATCGCCGGCGATCTCAGCTCGATCGAGCCTTGCGCCTGATAGCGGCGTCACGTCCGCCACCACGTCCTCGCCCTCAATATCGGCCCGTTCAGCAATCTTGCCGGACGCCGCGAGCGCCTCAGGCGTCACGACAAGCCCGTCAATCGCTTCCGGGTCCTCCATTGCACCGGCGGACGCCGCGACCTCCTCAGCGGCCACGACGCCCGGTATAGCGGCCCGATCGGGCATTGCGCCGAATAGCGGATCGAGCGCGGCAACCGCCACCTCGCCGACGATTTCGTCCCGCTCAGCGATCGCCCCGGACTCGGCTCAGGGATCAGGCTCGGCAACCTCGCCGAGCATCGCCTCGCGTTCGCCGATCGTCCCCGCGAGCGAGTCGACGCTGGCGATCGTCTCCTCGCCAGTGATCAGCTCGCGCTCAAGCATCCTCCCGGACGACGCGGTTTCCCCGTCCACGGCGAGCGCAACGTCCCTCTCGGGCAACCCCTCGTTCGCGCCGGACGCGGCAATGGGGGCGGCGGTGGCGTCCTCGCCCGCGATCGCTTCGCGCTCCTCGATCCCGCCGGCCTCGGCGATCAGCTCGGGCCTCACGTCATCGCCGGGGATCGCGAGCAAGTCCCTGATCACGCCGGCGAGCGGGGCGAGCGCGGGATCGATCTCCCCTCCTCTCATATCGATCGGCTCGGCCATATTCCCGGCGGACGCCAACTCGCCGTCCGCGACAAGCTCGCCGGCGGTTGCCTCACGCGCTGCAATCCTCGCCTCGGGCGCAAGCTCGATCGCGATCGCTACTTCGCCCGCCGTCACCACGATCTCGACGGTCCTCTCGGCAAGCCTCGCCAGCTCGTCCACGCTCTCGCCGCCCTCGATCCTGAGCCGCGTGACGATCACACCCGCGCCGGCGATCGCGGCGAACGATATCAGCTCGCCGAGCGTGGCGTTCCTTGTGGGGATGGCGATCGCTAGCCGAGGAAGCGCCGACGCGCTATCGTCCGCGCGTGAGCCGCCCGAGGCGCTCTCGGATATGCCGACCGGGAGAGTGGAGGGCGCGAGGGTCCGGCGCTTCACCGCCCGGCAACGCGCCGGATCAGTTAGGAGATAGGCAATGGTGACGATCAAGGCCCCGACCGAACAAGTCATCTATTCCTATGACTTCACCGTGGCGGTCGGCGCGGCGGCGCTCGCCGCCGTTCAGGTCGTCACCTCAACCCCGCGCGTGGCAGGCGCGGCGAATATGATCGAGACGGCGCGGACGATTATCGGCTCAGAGGTTCGGATCAAGTGGAGCGGCGGCGCTGATCTCAACGAATATCTCACGCTCGTTCGGATCACCGACACGAACGGCGCGATTCATGAGCTGAACGGCGAGATCGCCGTCCGCGCGGCCGGGTTCGAGGTCCCTACGGGCCTCGCCTCGCGCTATCTCACTCTTGAGGAATATGTTGCGCGCTATGGCGCGGCCGAGACGATCCGCCTGACTGACGAGGCGAGCTTGCGCGTGATCAACGGGCCGAAACTTGAGGAAGCGATCAAGGATCAAACCGATATCGCCGACGCCTACATCGGCAACCGCTACGACACCCCGCTTGCCAGCGTTCCGCGCGTGGTGAAATCGATCAT
>JACCVQ010000165.1 GCA_013698095.1 Chloroflexota bacterium | reverse complement strand
CGTCGGGACCGCGGGGACGTCGGCCACGGCGGCCGGCGCAGCGTCGGCGGCGAGGGGGATGCGGGCGCGGCGGGCGAGGGTCTCGAGCTGGGCGCGGAGCGGCGTACAGCCCAGGGCAACCATCGATCGCCACGCCGCCTCGAGCTCCGTCGTCACCTCGGCCCGGACGCCCGACCGACGCAATCCAGCCTCAGCGTAGCGAAAGCGGGCGTACGCCGCCTCGGCCGGGTCAAGGGGCACGTCCCAGGCCTCGATCGCACGGGCCCATGGCTCCGGGTCGTTCAACCCGTCGATCCGGCTGATCTCGGCGTCCGCGGTCGCCAGCCAGGCTCGCCCACTTCCGCTCGTCGCCCGGCCGCGGAACGCGTCCAACCGCCCCCGAAGGTCGTCGGCAGCGACACGAACGGCCATCAGCCGGGCCGAGTCACGGCCGGCGCTCGCCTCCTCCGCAAGCTCGGCAGCGGCGCGCAGCCCGAGGCCGAGCAGGGGCAAGCCCCAGAAGATGTCGTCGATCCACTCGAGCTGGACGAGGCCCTCCTGGACGGCTTCGCCGGCGGCGACAGGATGACCGGCCAGCAGCGCTGCCTCGGCCGCGACGGACGCGACGAACACGGCCGTGTCCGGATCGAGCGCCTGTCGGTCGATCGACGCGAGGCTCCGCCGGGCGTCGTCGTGCGCCCCGCGCCGAGCCTCGAGGCGGGCACGGACCGCGGCGAGGTACGGCGGGCCCGTGGCGCGCCGGCCGAGGGCCAGTCCGGCGAGGGTCGTCCGGTCGGCCTCGTCCCAGCGCCCGAGGCGGAGCAGGATGTCGGCCTCGAGGGCGGCGAGGTCCATGCCGTAGCGCCGTTCCAGGCCACCGGAGCGTGCCGCCTCGCGGGAGACGGTCGCGGGCTCGAGCGCCTCCTCGAGCCGGTCCGCCGCGAGCAGCATCAGGCCGAGATTGTGACCGGTGACGACGAACAGCTCGGTCGATTCCGACGCGGCCAGGCGGTGCGCCTCGCGATGCTCCCTGAGCCCGGCGTCGATCTCGCCGAGGCTCACCAGGTCCGAACCGAGCATGCTCCGAGCACGGCTCTCCTCACGCCCCGAACCGGCGAGGACCGCACACTCGATCGCCGCCTCGCAGACGGGCCGCGACTCCGCCCAGCGACCGAGGTGCATCAGCGCCCCGCCGAGCGCACCAAGGACGAGGGCCCGATCTGCGGTCGGCGGTTTCTCGGGTACGAGCCGGACCGCCTCACGGTGCTCGATCAGGGCTCCTTCGAGGTCGCCACGGGCCCAGGTCACATAGCCCAGCCGGGAATGGATCAGACCGGCCAGAACCGGGTCCCTCGCCGGATCGACGAGCTCGAGCGCCTCGTGAAGCAGCTCGATCGCCCGATCGAAGTTCCCGTTGAGGTCGGCCGCTTGCGCCGCCCGCCGGCGGACCTCGACCTTCTCGGTCGGGCCGGGGACGGCCTCGGGCGGCACGACGGACTCGAGGCTGATCGCCCGCTCGAGAAGGCGCTGGACATCGGCGAAGGCGTGGACGGCCTCTGCCGCGGCGGCGGCCGCGATCGCGGCTCGATGCGCCTCGACGGGTCGATCCGCGACGGCCCAGTGACGGGCCAGCTCGGCGGCGGCCCCGGCAGGGCTGTCGTCACCGAGCTCGGGGTGAGCCTCGAGCTGGCGGGCCAGCCGCTCGTGCAGCTCGCGCCGCTCGGCGACTGACGCCTCGCGCTCGACGACCTCCCGGAGGAGCTCGTGACGGAAGGCGTGCCGGCCGTCACCCGCGGCGACGAGGACGCCGCGCGCGCTCGCCGTGCGGAGGGCAGCCCCGATCTCGCTTGCCGAGCGCTCAAGGAGGGGACCGAGCAGGCGATCGTCGACCGGCCGGCCGATGACCGCGAGGGCGCGCACGATCCCGGTCGTGTCGGGGTCGAGGCTGGCGACGCGGGCGAGCAGGACCTCGACCAGAGACGGTGGAGCCGTGTCGTTCGTCGAGGTTGCCGTCGTCAGGAGCTCCTCGGCGAACAGCGGATGCCCTTCCGAGCGACGCCAGACCGACTCCATGATTGCATCGCCCACCAGACCGCCCTGGATCAACTCGAGCTGGCGAAGAACGTCGGATCGGTCGAGCCGGCCGAGATCGATCCGGAGCGATTGGGGCGAGCGGCCGAGCTCGGCCAGCCACGCCAGGATCGGGTGGCCCGGCGGCAGGTCGTCGGTCCGGCAGGTCAGGATGGTCACGATCCGCTCGGTCGTCACGCTCCGGGCGAGGAACGTGACGAGGTCGCGAGTGGCCGGGTCGATCCACTGGACGTCCTCGACGACGGCGAGGCCCGGTGCACGCTCACCGAGTCGAGACAGGACGCCGAGGAAACGTTCGAACAGACGCGACCGGTCGATCGCGATCTCTGTCGTGGTGGCGCCGCCGCGCGCTGCGCCGGAGCCGAGGTCCGGGAGCAGCGCGGCGAGATCGGGCCGGGCTGGGCCGAGCAAGTCCGCGAGACGATCGGCCGGTGTCTCCCGGGCGAGCCCGCGCAGGGCCTCGACCAGCGGCAGGTACGGCAGGCCGTCGCCGCCGAGATCGAGACACGCGCCGTGGAGGATGGCCGAACCTCCGGCACGGGCTCGCTCGATCGCCTCCCGGACGAGACGGCTCTTGCCGATGCCGGCCTCGCCGCGGACGACGACGAGGGTCGGCTGGCCCGCGGCCGCCGCGTCGAGGGCGCGCTCGATCCGGGTCAGCTCCTCGTCGCGACCGACGATGATCGGGCTCGAACGACTCCCCACGCCGCCGATGGTACGGCCGGCGTGACGAGCGGGGAACCCTTGGCCGACGACTGGACCGACGGCGGTCGCCGGACCAGGCCCGATCAGGCTCAGGCCGTTTCCGGTCCGAAAACCGGAAGACCGCTCGGAACCGGCGTCGGGCGGGCCCTCCGCGCCGCCTCGGATCGGCCGGCCTCGGCCCAGCGCCGCCACGCCCCGGCTGTCTCCGGCGTGCTTGCGATGGGTGGCAGGGACGGCTCAGGAACAGTCGATCGCGGGTGTTGATCGTGGGCGATGTCGAGGGCACGGGCCCCGAGGAGGTAGACGAGCGCCTTCATCGTTCGGTCTCCGCTTGGGCCGGATCTGGTTGACCGGCACAGGCAGAGCGTCGCTTGTCGCGGCAGCCGGGCCATCGGGCGGCCACCCCATCGCCTGTCTGGGATCTACCTCAAAGCTCTGGATCGGCGGCGGCCAGGCGCCGCCGGAGCCGATCGGCGACGAACCCGACCGCGAGCAGATCACGCCCTCGATGAGATCGTCGTCCGCGCGAGCACGTCGGTCATCGCTCTCCTCTCAGGCGGTTCTTCCGCCCTCTGACGTCTCGCAGCGCATGTCGTTGCTGACGTGGCGGCGCGGCCGTGACGCGCGCCGGACGCTGTTTCGGGCGCCGGGTGACCGAACGGGCGGAGGAACGACGCGCCGGACGTTGTTTCGGGCGCCGGGTGACCGAACCGGCGGAGGAACGGGGCCCCGAACCCCTGGAACGGCGCCCGATCGCGACCGGCTAGAGAAGCTCCCCATGGGCCGATCCGGTCGGCTCACCATCACGCGGCCGCGGCTCCTCGCCCGGCGCGAACGTCGCCACCGGCCCCGCCTCGGTCCGCTGCTCCTCCGACGCCAGGTCGCCCGGCTCCACGATCCCGGCGTTCGTCTCGGTCGCCGCGCGCTCCGTGTCGCCGAGGGTGGACGGAGACCCCTCGCCACCTTCGAGGACGCGCAGGGGCCGGCTGGCCTGGCCCTCGATCGCCCCGACCCCGAACGGCACCCACTTCGACGGGTCCTGGAGGCGGTGCGCCTCGGTGTTGCCGCGGGTGTGGGTCTCCTCGAAGCCCTTCGGCTCGATCCACATCCGCTCGCCCTGGAGCAGACCCAGCACGCCGGACTGGCCCGGCTCCGAACGCTGGCTCTGGCAGTACGCGCACGCCGCCTCGTCGTGGCGCTCGTAGGTCGGCGGCTCCTCGTACGTGGTGATGTAGCCCTCGTAGTTGCGGAGGACGACCTTGTGATCGGAGTAGCTGATCAGGTAGTTGGGCATGACCGGGATCTTGCCGCCGCCACCGGGCGCGTCGATCACGTACGTCGGCACGGCGTAACCCGAGGTATGACCGCGCAGGCCCTCCATGATCTCGAGGCCCTTGCCGACCGGCGTCCGGAAGTGCCCCGAGCCCTCGACCAGATCGCACTGGTAGAGGTAGTACGGCCGGATCCGGTTCTCGACGAGCTTGTGGACGAGCGAGCGCTGGATGTGGACGCAGTCGTTGACGCCGGCGAGGAGGACGCTCTGGTTGCCGACCGGCAACCCCGCCTTCGTCAGCTTGTCGACCGCCCGGCTGACCTCCGGCGTGATCTCGTTGGGGTGATTGAAATGGAGGTTGATCCAGAGCGGGTGGTACTTCTCCAACATCGCGCACAGCTCGTCGTCGATGCGCTGGGGCAGGAACACCGGCACGCGCGACCCGATCCGGATGATCTCGATGTGCGGGATCTCGCGGAGGCCGCGCAGGATCTTCTCGAACAGTTTCGGCGCGAGGGTGAGGCCGTCGCCGCCGGAGATCAGGACGTCGCGAACCTGCGGCGTCCGGCGGAGGTACTCAAGCTGGGCCTCGTGATCGCGGCTGTTGAAGTTCTGGGTCGGGTCTCCGACGATCCGCGACCGCGTGCAGTACCGGCAGTACGAGGCGCACTGAGTCGTGACCAGCATCAGCACCCGGTCCGGATATCGGTGGACGAGCCCTGGCACCGGGGAGTGGC
>JACCVQ010000148.1 GCA_013698095.1 Chloroflexota bacterium | reverse complement strand
TCGATCGGGAGCGACGTCCCGTTCTTCCTGGGCGGCGGCGCGGCCCTGGTCGAGGGTCGGGGCGAGCGGGTGACGCCCCTGCGCGGCCTGGTCCTCGGGCCCGACGAGCGGGAGCCCGGGCTCCTTCTGATCACGCCGACGATCGCCGCCCACACTGGCGCCGTGTTCGCCGCGTGGTCCGACGGCGCGATGGGCCAGCCCGGCGTGGCTGCCCGGAGCTCCGAGCACTTCGCCGCCGAATTCGGCTCAGGCCTGTCGGCGCGCCGGCTGCTCGAGCGCGCCGGGGTCCTGGCCGCCGCCAACGACCTCCTGCCGGCTGCCGCGGTGGTCGTGGACGGGCTGGTGTCCTTCCGGCGGGCGCTGGCCCGGCTGCTCAACCGCCCGATCGGGCTGTCCGGCTCCGGGCCTACCCTGTGGGCCCTCTATCCTTCGCTCGACGAGGCGGACCTCGCCGCCTCGTCGGTCTCCACCGCGGTTGGGACCGGCTTCATCGCGGCACCCGGCGACGGACCGCCGTTCGCCGCCGCCACGACCCTGCTCATCCGCCCAGCCCCACTCATCGACCTTGCCGATAGGAGGGAACCATGACCCGTCAAGCCATCCAGACAAGCGGCGCCCCCGCCGCCCTCGGCCCGTACAGCCAGGGCATCCGGAGTGGCGATCTCGTGTTCTGCTCGGGTCAGCTCGGACTCGATCCCACGACCGGCGAGATGGCCGACGGCGTCGAGGCCCAGGCCGAGCGCTCGCTGCGCAACCTCCTGTCGGTCCTCGATGCGGCCGGGCTGAGCTTCGACGACGTCGTGAAGACGACGATCTTCCTCGCCGACGTGAACGACTTCGCTGCAGTCAACGCGATCTACGCGACGTTCATGCCCGAGCCGCCGCCGGCGCGCTCCACGATCGGTGTCGGCGGCCTGCCGAAGGGCGCCCTGATCGAGATCGAGGCGATCGCCCGCCGCCCGATCGCGGACGCCGTTGCGGCCGGCCGCGCCTGACGACGTGACGACCCCGTTCCGCGATCCGATGGACACGCTCGCCGGCTGCGAGCGGATCGTTGTCGTCGGCCGGACGGGATCGGGCAAGACAACGTTCGCCCGCGAGCTGGCGGCTGCCCTTCGAGTCCCCCACGTGGAGCTCGACTCGCTGTACTTCGGCCAACAATTCAGCACCGCACCACTGGCCATCCTGCGCGAGCGGACGAGCGCCGCGATCGAGAGCGAGCAATGGGTGACCGACGGCAACAAGCGGGCGGTTCGCGACCTGGTGTGGCCGCGGGCCGACACGGTCATCTGGCTCGACTACTCCCTTGGCGTCAGCCTGTGGAGGCTTGCCAAGCGAGCTCGCCGGCGGACGTCGGAGCTCAGAGCCGAGCCGGCGAACACCCATCTCGCGGTCGTGCGTCTCCGGTCCCCGCGTGCCGCTCGCGAGTGGCTGTCTCGCATCATCGCGGAGCCCCCCCTCGGATCCATAGGGGCAGGCCCGCCCACTCCGCGATCGACAGCCCTGCGGTTTGACACTCGCGAACGGGCACCCATACCATCGCCCGAACCCTCAATGACAGCAACACAACACGCGCCGGGCCCTGAACGCGTCGGGATTCTGCCCTCCCCGACCCTCGCCCGCTCGCGTCGCCCCTCGTGAACCCCCCAAGTCCCGACGCGATCCCGCGCGTGACCGCCGTCGTCATGGCGGCCGGCCTTGGCACGCGCATGAAATCGCGGACCCCGAAGCTGCTCCACGAGCTTGCCGGCCGGCCGATGGTCGCCTATGTCGTCGACGCCGGCCGCGAGGTCACCGGCCGTCGCCCGCTCGTCGTCACGAGCCCGGCCACGGCCGGCGTCCGCAATGCCCTGGGCGATACCGTCGATTACGCCCTCCAGGCCGAACCGCGCGGAACCGGCGACGCCGTCGCCGCCGCCCTCGCCGCCCTGCCCGCCGAGGTCGACGAGATCCTTGTCCTGACCGGCGACGCGCCGCTGCTCGAAGCCTCCCTTCTCGCCGAGCTCCTCGACGAGCGCCGCCTCGACCAGGCCGCCATCGCCCTCGTCGCCGTCGATGCCATCGATCCCGCCCACCTGGGCCGGGTGATCCGCGACGACGCCGGGACGGTCGAGCAGATCGTCGAGCGCAAGGACGCCACCGACGAGGAGATCGCGGTCAACGAGATCAACTCGGGTCTGTACGCCTTCGACGCGGCGTGGCTGCGCGGCCGGATCGGGT
>JACCVQ010000121.1 GCA_013698095.1 Chloroflexota bacterium | reverse complement strand
TCACGTCGCCGATGTACGTGGCGGAGTTCGTGGTCAGGTCAACGAGGCCCATGCAGTTCGGGCCGAGCAGGGCGATCCCATGGCGGATCGCGAGGTCGCGGACGTCGCGCTGCATCCGGGCGGCGGCACACCGCTCCGGTCTCGCCGCGTCTGGCCCCGCTCAGAACTCGACGTCGGCCACCCCGGACTCGAGCGTCGCGGCCGTCTGGCACGCGTTGCCGGCTCGGTCGGTCAGCGTCGTCGGCGGAGGCCAGCTCACGGTCCCGGCGGAGGCCTGCGTGCCCGTGGCCCCGGACGCGGTCCCGAACGTGATCGAGATCGAGGTGCCGCTCTGGGTCATCGTCGAAGGCGTTCCCGTCGCCCCGAAGTCGCGGTTCGCCGTGACGTAGCCCGTGCCGACCAGGTTCGCTGTGCCGAGCGGTAGCGCGGCGGTATTCGAAGCGTTGCGGATCGACAGCTGGTCACCGCCGGTGCCCTGAATGATCCGGGCCACGACGCTCGTGGCGGCGCCGGTCCAGCCGGCGAGGACCGACTGCGGATCGATTGGCTCCGTGAACGCGTAGGTCACGGTGTCGCCGATCTCGGGCTTGCCGACGGTCGACCCACCGTTCGCCGTCTGGATGTCGGCGCCGGCAGGCCGGGTGTTGTCGACGATGACGGTGTAGCCCGTCTCCAGCCGGCTATTCGTGGCTGCATCGGTCGAGGTGATCGAGTACGAGTACGTTCCCGCGGCAAGGGTCGTGTTGGCGGTCATCGACGCGGTGCGGTAGCCATAGGCGGCCCCGCCGACCGAGAACGACCCGGGCGCGACCGTCACCGTGGTCTGGCCCGTGGTAATCGAGCTCACATTCGTCCGGACCGTCGCCACGCCGCTCGGCGTGCAACCGCCGCCTGCGTCCGACACGTTGGCGAACACGAAGTAGGTTCCGCCCTGGCGGATGTAGCCTGGCAGGTACTGAACCGTCTTCGCACCGACGGTGCTCCCGACGCTCGGAGCGACCGTATCCACGAAACACGCGGCGGTCGTGAATGTGGCGGCCGTCGTCTCCTGCTCGGTGAACCCCGCCAGAGAAGACCGGACGCCGCCGCCGACCAGGAAGTCGGCGAGGCTGACCGCCAGGAGGACAGCGAGAAACCTACGCCGGTGTCCCACGGCGGACCCATCGGGAGGTGCCCGCCCTCGCCCGTCGCGTCGCGGGCTCCTCGAGGATGGACAACGCGAAGTAGCAGGCGAACAGTCCTGCGGCGAAACTGAAGAGCCCGGACGGCTGGGCCATCATGGCCATGACGAATCCGACCATCGGCAACGTTGCCTCCATCACCCCGATCAGGGCGCCCTCCGGAACGAGGAATGGATCCTCCGTGGCGTTGGCGTCGCCCTTCGTCCGAAAGAAACGTTCGCCTTCCTCCACGATCGTCTCGACAACCCGGTGGGTGACGACCACGCCGTTCGTCCCGCGGAACGTCACCACGTCGCCGGGGACGATCCGTTCGGGAGGCATGCGCGTCGCGATGATTGCCGAACCGAGGGCAATCGCCGGCGACATCGACGCGCCGCGGATGACGTAGACCTCCCGGCCCAGGAGCGGGGCGAGTCTCGTGGCAGCCGCACTCATCGTCACGGTGGCGACCGCGGCGACGAGGAGAACGCGCAGGATGAAGCTCGTCCCAATCAACACGACGGACGGCATCGAGACACCTCGATCATGGATCGCGGAGGGTGGCTCGACGTCGATCGAGCCACCCTCGGCCGGGCCACGGGTTACGGGTTGCTGGCGGTCTGCTCGGCGTCGAACGTGAACGTCGTGACGGCTGTGGCCCCGGCGTAGGTGTTGCCGGTGCCCAACGGCAGGGAGACCCGGAAGCACAGCGTCTCGTTGGCCGCGGCGCCCAGGTTGCGGTCGCCTGCCTGGGCGCCCTGCGCGGCATCGCCGACGATCGTCGTGGTCGCCCCGAGGGTCCCGCTGAAGAGCGACGTCCCGTCGAAGTCGTTGCAGGGCGTGAGCGGCGTCGTGACGTCGATGGTCCGGACGGCCAACGTCAGCTGGCTGCGGAGGTCCTTCGTGTCCGGGTTCGTCGTCGCGGCGCTGACGGCGTAGCGAAGCTGCGCCGCGCCGTCGTTCTCGACGACCACGTCGTCGGTGACGGAATCGCCGGGCATCATGCTCGCGGTCGTCAGGACGAGGGCGTCGATCTTGACGTCGTCGAGCACGATCGAACCCGTGGAGAACGTCGCTGGGACTGTCTCCTGGTCGCTGAATACCGCCAGCGACATCTGGCCCGCCCCGATGCTCACGACGGCAAGGCCGAGCACGAGCAAAGCCTTCCGCGTCCGCAAAGGTGTAGCGACCGCGGGCAGGCGGCCGTCGAGTGCTGATGCCATGTCGTGACCCCTCCAGATGCGCATCTCGCCGGTCGGCCAGCTCCCTGCCGGTCCTCACCGTCCCCCCACGAGTCGTTCGGCTCCATCGGGCGGTTGGCTTCGCGATGCCCGAACGGGTGACGCCGTTCTCGGGTCAGTGAACGCGATGGACACCGTAGGCCGCTATGGGACTGGAGGGCCACTGGGACCGGTACCTTGGTTGGGTTCGGTCGGGTCCCGCGCAGTCAGGGCCGGTGCGGCTGTGGGCTCTGCGATTCGTGGCCTGCGAGGCGCTCTTCGTACCGGGCGTCGCGCCACGCGAGCGCGGCCTTGAGGCCCTCGCGACGAACGAGCGCGTCGAACTCGCGCGCGGTCGTGCTCATGTTCACGATCGACTGGAGATCGAGTCCCATCTCGACCGCGGCCGCGAACCCCGCAGCGTCCATTGCCCGGTTCAGCATCAGCTTCGTCGGGGCCATGACGTCGGGCGGGACACGGGCGAGCTTCCCGGCCAATGCGTCGACCTCGGCGACCAGGCTCTCGGCGGGCACGACCCTGTTGATCAGCCCGATCCGCTCGGCCTCGGCGGCGTCGATCAGGTCGCCGGTCAGGAGCAGCTCGCGGGTCCGTTTCTGGCCGATCACGAAGGGCATGAGGAGGGTGACCGGGGCCGAGCCGAAACGGATCTCCGGTTCGCCCAGCTGGGCGCCCTCGGCGGCCACGATCAGGTCGCAGGCCATTGCCAGCTCGAGGCCGCCGGCGAGGGCGTAGCCGTGGACCTGGGCGATCACCGGCTTCGGGCACGACCAGACCGCGAGGGTCGCAACGACATCCCGGGCGAGGACGTCGCGCCAGTCCCAGGCCGTTGCCGGAGCCGCCTCGGACAGGTCATAGCCGGAGCAGAACGCCCGCCCGGCGCCGGCGATGACGATCACCCGGACGCGCTCGTCGGCCGTCGCGGCCGCGATGGCGTCGGTCAACGCGTCGCGCAGCTCGGCGCTGATCGCGTTCAGCTTGGCGGGGCGGTTCAGGACGAGCCGGACACCCCAGTCCGTCGGCTCGCGAAGGAGGACGGGCTCCGCGCCGCTCATCCGTCCAGCTCCACGACCAGCGCGTCGACGGCCGCCGTGCCGCGAGGCCCGGAGATCAGCGGGTTGCAGTCGACCTCGACGATCGTTGGATCGGCAACCAACAATGCACCGAGGGCCACGATCGCCTCGACGACCGCCGCCCGGTCGATCGCGGGCCGTCCCCGGACGCCGCCGAGCACCGCCGCGCCGCGCAGCTCGTCGAGCATGGCCGAGGCTTCGTCGTCGCTGACCGGCGCGAGCCGGATCGTGACGTCGTCGAGGACCTCCGCGAGGACGCCGCCCAGCCCGACGATCACCACCGGACCGACGGTCGGATCGCGCCGGCCGCCCACGATCAGCTCCGGACCGTCGAGCTGGCGTGCAATCAGCACCCCGCGCCGCGTGACGCCGATGGGCAGAGGCAGCACGAGCAGCTCCGCAGCGGCCAGACTGACCGCGGCCTCGTCGGCCAGCCCGACCCGGACCGCCCCAGCCTCGGTCTTGTGGGCGAGCCCGACCGCGTCGATCTTGAGCACGACCGGGAAGCCGGAGTGGCGGGCAGCGCTGACCGCCGCCGCCACATCGGATGCCAAGCGGGGCGCGAGAACCGGCACACCAGCGGCCCCAAGCCGGGCGAGGCTCTCCGCCTCGGGCAGGGCCCGAAGGCGCCGCTCGTCACGTGCCGGGCGCGCTCCATCCTCGACCTCGAGGAGCTCCAGCACCTCAGGATCATGACCGAGGTAGGTCCGATCCAGCGCCAGCTCAGGCCAGCCCCGCCGGACCGGTTCACCGTCGCGGCGTCGGTCGTGGTGAGCCTCCCAGCGTGCAACCGCGGCAATCGCCGCGAACGCCTCCTGGGCGCCGCGCAGGACCGGGATGCCTCCGCCGGCCGTCATCGCGGCAACGATTTCGGGTGTCGGCTCACCCGAAGTCAGGGACACGAACACGGGCAGGATCGCGGGGCGGTTGGCCGTCTCGGCCAGCAGCGGCGCCACCACCTCGAGCGCCGTCTCGACCTCGGACGGGAGGGACCGGTACGGGAAGTCGTGGACGAGGGCGAGGACGTCATACACGCCGCTGGCGGCAAAGGCGCCGAATGCAGCGCCGTACGCGGTCGCCGGGTCGGTGGCGCCCCAGGGATCGAGCGGGTTGCCGATGTAGCCAAGGGTCGGCAAGTCGCCGAGCAGCTGCTCATGCGCGGCGGCTGGCACGTCCGGCAGGTCCACGCCCGTCCGCGGCGCGAGGTCGGCGATCAACGATGCCTCGCCCGTCGACACCGTCACCACCCCGGTTCTCCCCCGCCCGACCCGGCGTCCCAGCCG